>JBAQYM010000166.1:0-8814 GCA_049300095.1 Syntrophobacteraceae bacterium | reverse complement strand
TACTTACGACCCCCTCCCCCTGCCCCTCCCGCCAAGGGAGGGGAGACCTCCGCCCTGTTTTGGCCACACCTGTCGTAACTTTTGCATTTGGGCAACAGCCCCTCAGGGGCGGCCCTGTCACTTGACTGTGCGGCGCTCCGAAAAGAATTTTTTCAGGATCACCGAGCACTCGTCGGCCCGGACGCCTCCGCTCACTCCGATATAATGATTGAAAGAGGCGACCCTTGTCAAGTCCACGACACTGCCCGCCGCTCCGGACCGGGGGTCCCATGCTCCGAAAACGAGCCTGCTTACCCGGGCGTGAAGCATTGCGCCGACGCACATCGGACAGGGCTCCAATGTGGCGTAGAGAACGGTCCCGGGCAGCCGGTAATTTCCAAGCGAGGCCGAAGCCGCCCGGATGGCGAGAATTTCGGCGTGCGCCGTCGGGTCCCCCGAGGCGACCGGCAGGTTGTGCGCCCTCGCCAGGACCCGCCCGGCCGCATCCACGAGGACGGCCCCCACGGGCACCTCCGCCAGTGAATATGCTTTCTCGGCCTCTTCGATAGCGAGGCCCATTAAGAAATGGTCGCTGTTCAAAAGTTGCTCTCAATCCGCCGGGTTCGCGTGCCGATTGCAAATAGCACAGATTTGGTGTATAGGAAAGTCTTTTAGAATATTGGCGAACCATTCCGATGCCCTTATATTTTGCTGATGGCCTCGCCGCTCCGGCCCGTGGAGGGTGTTGGCGCGGGTGAGCCATGCGCGCTGAAAGCGACGGGGCATCGAGAGGAGCGCCGACAATGGAATGCGGAAAGGATGGTTTTTGCGATTCCGAGACGGGGGACGAACGGGTGGCCGAAGTCCCGCCCGGCGTTGCGAAGGGACTTCCGAGGAAGCATTCTTGCCCGGACTGTCATTTCTGCCAGATTTGCAGCGATTCCCGTTGCGCTTCCTGCCGGAGGGAAAGGGAATCCGAGGGCTGTTCGAAGAAAATGAGCATTAGCGAACAGATTCTCCTCTATGATGAGATCAACTCGAAAGATCCTTGGTTCAAAAAATTCAGAAAAAAGTGCGGATGATTCCTGAGATGATTTTCCCAAGCAAGCGTGGTTGGCTGTTCGCCGGCGTGTCCCTTTTTGCGTTTGTCGCCCTGTCGCATCCGGCCTTTTCCGAGACGGGAGAACGACCTCGCCAGGTTCGCCCCGCCCCTGTGGAAGGGACTTTGCACGCGGCGCCCGAGAAGGCGACCTCGGCCCTGTGGAGGTCGCATATCTGGGAAGTGTTTCCGGCCGACCGTATTGGAGGAGTGCAATCCGATCCGGTGAGCGAGGCCTACCAGCAAAACGACTGGAGACCCTTTTTCATCGACTCGCAGTTCGATCTCAACGAGAGGGCAAAACTTGTCATAAACCGCCTGGGGTCTCTCCGGGACGAGGCGATCGACCCGCAGCCCTATAAGCTCGATGAGCTTAACAATGCGGCCGATAAGCTCACTCGGAGCCGCGCGGCCCTGAAGGCCCTTGTCCCCGCGCCCAAAGACACTGCGGCGGATGCGCTTCTCGCGGAGCCGCCTCCCTCTCCCGCCCCGGCACAAGCCGCCAACGGCGGGGTCCGCGCTCCCGCGCCGTCTCCGACCCCCGAGCAAATCCTTGCCGAGAGGAACCGCAAGATCGAGCGGTACCAGGATACTTTCAAGGCGGCGGCGGAACTGGATGTCTCCCTTGCCGCGGCGTTCGCCCTCTATGCCAGGGAAATGAACCCGTTTGCCGGCGAGGAACTGGTGAAGGCGCTTAGCGGAGAAATCCCGGCGGCGAAGATGCTGAAAGACTTCGAACCGGCCTCACCCCATTATCATGTGCTGATTGCCGCCTACGCGCGCTACCGGGAACTGGCGGAAACCGCGTCGCAGCAGCGCTACGGCGGTTCCGGGTCGCTTCGCCCCGGCCAGTCGGGCAACCACGTCCGCGACCTCCAGAAGAGGCTCCAGCAGGAGGGTTTTTATTCCGGGCACATTACCGGGGTCTATGACGCCGAAACCCAGAAGGGGGTCAAGGCATTTCAGGCCATGCACCTTGTTGAGCCCGACGGGGTTGTGGGCCGCGGGACCACTGATTGGCTGAACGTATCCTTTCGGGAAAAGGCGGAAATGATCGCCCTTGCGATGAAGGCCATGCGGCAGAGTTCGACCCGGAAGCATGAGCGGTTCGTACGGATTAATATTCCCCAGTTCATGCTCGAATACCACAAGGACGGCAAGATCGAGGAAACCCACAGGGTGGTCGTGGGCAAGGCCACCGGGAAAAAAGTGAAGTTCCGGGGCAGGCTTGTCGGTGAAAACCAGACCCCGACCCTTGCCGGCGCCATCGAGCAGGTGATCCTGAACCCCCGCTGGTACGTTTCGGACCGCATCCGGCTGGAGTTGAACTCCGAGGCCAAGTCCGATCCCGAATGGTTTGCGAGGCACGGGTACGTGCAGATGGCCTCGGCCTATCCCTGGGGCGAGCCCCGGATTTTTCAGCGACCGGGACCCAATAATGCGCTGGGGCGAGTCAAATTCGAGTTCCCGAACGTCTACGCCGTCTATCTTCACGATACCCCCAAGAAGCACCTCTTCCAGAGGACGCGAAGGGACTTTTCCCATGGGTGCATCCGCGTCGACAAGGCGCTCCAGCTTGCCGAAACGCTCCTGAACGACGACAAGAACCCCTATGCGCAGAAGATCGCCCCCATCCTGGGCGGCCAGAACCAGACCTTCGTCCGGCTCTCGCAACCTGTCCCGATCTTAATCGAGTACGTTCCGGTCTCCTCGAACGGCAACGGCCAGGTGCTGTTTCTCGGCGATCCCTACGGCATCCTGAAAGAAGAGAGAATAATGAGCAGTCAGCGGTGAAGACTGAGCGGTGAAGACTGAGCAGTGACGGGTGACGGGTGACGGGTGACGGGTGAAGAACACGTTTCCGAGTGGTCCGCCTTTACCTTTTCCGCTCCCTGTCCAGCAGTGTCCGGTTAAGAACTTGCATGCGCCGGTGGCCCCGCCCTGAAAGGGCTTCATATTCCAGCCCAGGGTCAGTCTCGCGTTTCGCGGGACGCCACCCTGGGCTGGAAGGCCACAAGATTCATACCCTGAAGGGGTTACATGCCGGCAAAGATGCGGGATTCGCGTGAGCAATCGCCGTCATGTCCCGCCTTTATGTAGCCCCTTCAGGGCATCGTCACCGGGGCGCATCACCCAGGGTGGTGTCCCGCGAAGCGCGAGACTGACCCTGGGCTGAGTTATTTAGCCCCGTTGGGGCGCAAGAGCATGTCGCTTGCAAAAACCTAACCGGACAATGCTGCTCCCTGACCCCCTCTGCGTCTCCGCGGTGAGTCTTTTTTCTGCTCACCGCCCACCGCCCACCGTTCACTCTTCGCTGTCCCCAGCACATTTTTGTTTCAGCCGGAAAATTGATTGTATATTCAGTTCTTATCCCAGTCACAGGAATTTTTCTCACTTTTCCCCTACAATTTTGTTCCAGTAAATATTTGATTTTAAGATTGTATATTTATCAGGAAAAAATACGCATCTCATCCTGCTAAAATCACTTGATTTATTCTATAAACTCCCATCACCTCACATATCTATACCATAGCAATTTTTAAGTGTAAATTCAAATAGTTGAGCGTATTTCTGAAGAAAAAATCGCCCACAAAAGCAAAAAGTGTTTGACACGGCGATAGCTTTTTTGGTAGTAAGACCCATCTCCGAAAAGAGTTTACATAAGCTGTATTGGGTAACGAGGGGGCTGCTCTTTGAGGTAACCTGGAGGGGGAGGATTTTATGGAGAGGTTTCACTCCGTAAGGGCATTGAATTATGCCCTGATATTGTCCACGGCGTTTATTGTCTCTTCGGTAATTTTAATCAAACAAAGTCAAGCACTTACGGCATCTTACGGCCAGCCGTATCATGGACGTCTCGAAAACGGCGTCCAATTTCCGAACCAATTCCCCGGGTATCATCTGCGCGACGGCAACAGGAGCTACACCACGCCGGAAGTGGTGGGCGCCCTGCTTGACGCCATCGAAGCGGTGCGCGTCCAGTTTCCGGATACCTGCGACCTCTTCATCGGCGATTTTTCCATGGGCGAGGGCGGTTCGGCCAACCACCACAGGTCTCACCAGAACGGCCGGGACGTGGATATTGGAATGTACGCCAAGGGCAACCGTCCGCTCGACACCTTCGCCCAGATGGGGGAAGACAACCTGGACGCGGCGAAGACGTGGTGCCTGATCGAAAACATTATCCGTTCTCAGCGCGTGCAGTACATCTTCCTCGACCGCCGCATACAGAAGGTGCTCTACGATTACGCGGTAACACGGGGCTATGATCAGCCCTACCTTGACCGCGTGTTCGGAAACGTCAGGGGCTCCCTTATCCAGCACGTGCGAAATCACTCCGACCACATTCACATCCGGTTCTTTACGCCCTGGTCCACCCTTGCGGCCCATATCGGCGAGGGCGAAGCGGAAAAGCGCATGGTGGTCGATATGGCGCAGCAGTCATATCTTCCGACCAAGGTCAACTACTATGTGAACGGCTCGGAACATGGCCTGGATGCGATCGCCCAGAGCTTCGGGGTAACCAGGCGCGACCTTTGCCGGTGGAACCGCCTGAGCCCATCGGCCGTCCCGGTCCCCGGCAGTTGCCTCGTATTCTACAAGAGGAGCTTCGAGAGCGAGTCGGTGCACCTGGCACGGTCGCTCCAACCCGGCTTTATCGCCCAAGCCCCGAGAATCAGGATGGCCGCGCTTCGCTCGGAATCTCCGGTATCGACCGCGACCGATACCGGCACCGAGGACACCGAGCCGACCGTGCGTGAGAAAAGGGCCGAGCGGCCCGAACCCGCCGCCCCGCGCCAGTTTAAGCAAGTTCAAACCGTTGTCTACAAGGTCAAAAAGGGCGATACCCTCGATATCATAGCCAAGCGCAACAAGACGGATGTGAAAGCCCTTTGCAGGCTCAACGGGATCACCAAGACCACCAGGCTCCAACCCGGTCAGTCTCTTAAGACAGGAACCAGGACGATTGTCGCCGATGCCGGCCGGAGCGCGACCGATGCCCGGAAGAAGGGTTCCTCCTCTTCGGCGATCTGCTTTTCATCCGACCCCAGGAAGCCCAATTCCCCCACGGCGGCATACTACACGGTGGGCAAGGGCGACACCCTGTCAAGAATCTCCAAAAAATCCGGAATCTCGGTCGACAGCCTGTGCCAGTTGAACGGTCTCAAGCGCAATACGGGCCTCAAGCCGGGGCAGAAAATAAAGCTCACCCAGGCCAATTTGCGAGTGAAGCCTTCTGTGGGAAGCTCGGCGGCCTGCAAGGTCCCGGGCGGCAAGACCTCCGGCGCGGCGCCCGCGGTGAAGGGAAAGCCCGCGCCCCAGGCTAAGGGCGCGCGGGAAGCCAAAGCCGCTGTGAAGGGGAACGCGAAAGCCGCGGCAAAAACGGCCCCGGTGAAGCCGGGCCAGAAGGTTGCCGCAAAGAAGTCCGCTCCCGCAAAGTCCGCCAAGGAAGCCAAAGCCTCCGCAAAGGCGAACTCAAAAGCCTCCGCTAAGGGCTCCGCTGTAAAGCCCGGCCAAAAGGTAGCCGCCAAACAGTCCGCTTCCTCCAAGTCCGGCGCCAAATCGGCGGCGGGTAAATCCACGGCTTCCGCCAAGTCCGCCGTCGCCGGAAAACCCGGCGCCAAACCGGCGGTCGCGTCCAAATCCGGCGCCAAGCCGAACGTAAAGGTTCCGGCCGAGGCCAAGAAGGGCGCTCAGAAAAAAGCGGTCGAGGCGAAGAAGGCCGGGAAACCGGCTCCCGCCGCTGCTCAGAAGAAGACCGCGCAGGCCGTCGGCCAGCTTGCCAAGGGCAGGTAGCGAAGGGGTGGATTTGATCGGAAGCTAAAAAAGGCGCGGCCGCTTATCAGAAAACCATTTCTTTTTTATCCGAACCCAGTTATAAAGAAGGGCTTTACGGGCACTCACAAAGTGCCCGTTCTTTTTTACTCGTGCGGGCCGGATATCTCCGGTGGGCTCTGACTGCAAAAATCAGCCCGGTTTGCCGGGCTTCATTCCTTGTTTGCCTCTGCCGAAGTCCAAACCCGCCTGTCCCGGTTATAATAGGTAACGGGGTTCAACCAAATCGTGGAAATTCCCCGACTCCGCATCCCATGCGGGTTGGGTTAAGCCCGGCGAAACCCGGTAACGGCCCATGGGCCGGAAAGAAATTCCGGGGGATTTCGTCGGAAAAAACTTGCGGCGGCGACAAGCGCCTGGAGCACCACATGTCCAACAGCACGGCAAACGATATCTCACGTCTTCGGAACATCGGAATCAGCGCTCATATCGATTCGGGGAAGACCACCCTCACCGAGCGCATCCTTTTCTACACGGCGCGTATTCACGCCATCCACGACGTAAAGGGCAAGGATGGGGTGGGCGCCACCATGGACTTCATGGAACTCGAAAAGGAGCGCGGCATAACGATCCAGTCGGCCGCGACCTTCTGCGAGTGGCGGGAACACCCGATAAACATCATCGACACCCCCGGCCACGTGGACTTCACGATCGAGGTGGAACGGGCGCTGCGGGTGCTCGACGGGGCCGTGCTGGTGCTTTGCGCGGTCGGCGGGGTGCAGTCCCAGTCCGTTACGGTCGACCGCCAGATGGTGCGCTACGGTGTCCCGCGTATCGCTTTTGTGAACAAATGCGACAGGACGGGGGCCGATCCTTTCCGAGTTGCCCGCCAGCTCAAGGAAAAACTCAACCACAACCCGGTGCTTCTCCAGATACCGATGGGGCTTGAATACGATCATCGCGGCATCATCGACCTGGTTTCCATGAAAGCGATCAACTTCGAGGGCGATTTCGGAGAAGAGATGACCTACGGGGAAATCCCCGCGGAATCCATGGAGCTTGCGCGCGAAAAGCGCGAGGAGCTGCTCGATGCCGTGTCGCTTTTTTCCGACGAGCTTACCGAGGCCATTCTGGGCGGAGAGGACATACCCGAGGAGATGGTGCGCGACGCCGTTCGCAAGGGCACGCTCTCACTCGCAATGACGCCCGTTCTCATGGGATCGGCCTATAAGAACAAGGGCGTCCAGCCCCTGCTCGATGCCGTCATAAGCTACCTTCCCGCGCCCCCCGACATCGAAAACGAGGCCCTGGACCTGGACCGCGACGAGGAGCAGATAATCCTCAAAAGCGTCCCGGACCTGCCGCTCGTGCTGCTCGCATTCAAGCTCGAAGTGAGCCGCTACGGACAGCTCACCTACGTGCGCCTCTACCAGGGGACGCTCAGCCGGGGCGACACCATCACGAACATCAGGACGGGCAAGCGCGTCAAGGTTGGACGCCTGGTGCGGATGCACGCCGACGAGATGGAAGAAATCGAATCGGCCGCCGCGGGCGACATCGTGGCCCTTTTCGGCATCGACTGCGCTTCGGGGGACACCTTTACCGACGGCAAGGCGCGCTACGCGATGACCTCGATGCACGTTCCGGCCCCGGTCATATCGCTTGCCGTAAAGCCCAAGGACAAAAAGGCCGAGATGAACCTCAGCAAGGCCCTCACGCGCTTTTCCAAGGAAGACCCCACCTTTAAGGTCTACCTCGACGAGGAGACCTCCGAGACGATCATCTGCGGCATGGGCGAGCTTCACCTCGACGTTTACGTCGAGCGGATGCGGCGCGAATACAACGCCGAAATCGAAACCGGCATGCCCAAGGTCGCCTACCGCGAGTCTCCCACCCGCAAGGCCGATTTCAACTACACGCACAAGAAGCAGACCGGCGGGTCCGGCCAGTTCGGCCGCGTGGCGGGCTTCCTCGAACCCCTGGCCGAAGGCGAGTTCGAGTTCGTAAACAAGGTGACCGGCGGGGCGATCCCCACGGAATATATCCCGGCCTGCGAAAAAGGGTTCAAGGCGTGCCTGTCCAAGGGGGCTTTAGCGGGATTTCCGGTGGTCGGAGTGAAGCTTACCATAAACGACGGGGCGTCCCACTCGGTGGACTCATCCGATCTCGCCTTCCAGCAGGCCGCGATCGGCGCGTTCCGGGAAGCCTACCTGCGCTCGAACCCGGTGCTCCTCGAACCGCTCATGCGCGTGGTGGTGGAAACCCCCTCGGAATTTCAGGGGGCGGTCCTGGGAAACCTCAACCAGAGGCGCGCGATCATCCTCAGCACCTCGGAAGACGGCGTCTTCTCGACAATCGAATCCGAAGTGCCCCTCTCCGAAATGTTCGGCTACTCGACCGTACTGCGCTCGGGCACCCAGGGCAAGGCGGAATTCACGATGGAATTCGCGCGCTACAACCCCGTCCCCAAAAGTGTCGCCGAAGAAATCGTGCGCAAGGAGCGGGAAAAACAGAAGTAGCAGGCGCTACCTCGTGCCGTGGGACTGTCCGCCTCGGATATCGCTTGTGGCGGGTCGCCCGCGAAGGGTTGCCCCCCTGAGGAAGGATGTGCTCCGGCAGGTCGCTTGCAGAGGGTTGCTAGCCAGTAGGTCGCTTGCGGAGGGTTGCTCACTATTGACAAACCCGAGGTGCTCTGTTAAAGAATGCACTTCTCAATCATTCCCCGGTAGCTCAATGGCAGAGCGGGTGGCTGTTAACCACTAGGTTGATGGTTCGAGTCCGTCCCGGGGAGCTCGACACAATGGGGCCAGGCAGAAATGCTTGGCCTTTTTAATTGTGCGCCCGGCAGGGCGCGTTCACTAGGAGGTGCAAGTCCTCTACGGACCCGACAGGGGGAACCGTTAGCCGGACGGCAAGGGTGTCCACCGCGAGGTGGAATCTGAAGGAAGCCGCAGGCAAAG
>JBAQYM010000165.1:0-4011 GCA_049300095.1 Syntrophobacteraceae bacterium | reverse complement strand
ACTGGATTCCCGCCCAAAAACGCCGCGGGAATGACGATCCTGGGAGCCCGGGCTTAACCGTGAGTGCACTACGGTTTTACTGCGATTGGCTTGGGCAACAGTCCGTGAAGCGGCCCCGGCCGAAAACCCGGCGGGACCGCATTTCTATTTGAGGTTTCGCGCGAGAAAACAGCTTACAGTTCAGTATTCACCGGCTCACAGCCCACCGTTCACTGCTCACCGGTTGCTGCCCACCGCTCACTGCCCTACTTGAGCTTCCTTGCCAGAAAATAGCCGTCCGGATCGCATTCCTCGCGCAGCAGTTTGAGGTCCTTGCCGGACGGTTCGGCCATTTCCTTGAGATCGGGCGAGATGAGAAGTTCGAAGCTCACCTTCTTCTGGATGTCCTCGGCGGTCCTGCCCGGGCCGGTTTCGAGGAGCACCATCCGCCGGGTCTCATCGTCGAAGCCGAACAGGGCTTCGTTGGTGATGACGCGGTAGGGGCCCGATCCCATGACACCGGATTTTTCGCGGTAGTCCGACGAGCCGTCCCCGAATCCGATGCTGGTCAGGAAGTCGAGCTTGGGGGTGAAACGGCGCGGTTCGAGGGCCATGATGATGATCGATTTCTCGCAGTTCGCGGCCATCGCGCCCGCGCCGCCGCTGCCGGGAAACCTTGTTTTGGACTGCTTGTAGGTGCCGCCCTCGAAAGTCGAGTTGACGTTGCCGTACATATCGATCTGGGCCCCGCCGATGAAGGCGAAGTCGGCATGACCCCGCTGGGTCAGTTCGAATACGGAGCACAGCCCCTTGAGATAGCTCGCCTTGCGGCAGGCGCGCGTATCGCCGACCGAGAGCGGCATCCCCATGTCGAGGATCGGGCTCAGGGGGCCGGCCTCGAAGATGATTCCCAGGCCGGGGGCGTGGGTGAGCTGGGCGTGAATGGATGCGATAATGGGAAGGCCCGTTCCGACAAACACGATCGTATTGTCTTCGAGGACCCTCGAACCGGTATAGGCGATCATTTCAAACGGTGTATATTCAGCCATTTCTTTCATTCCTCCATGTGTTTCGCGGCATCTATTCCGGAGAACGGGGCGTCAGGACAAAATCACCGGCTGTGCGCCGTCCATGTCCTTGATCTTTTTCAGGGTCTTATAGGGCAGTTTGGCCAGAAAGTCGTCGTGGGTCTCGCACCCGAAGATATACTCGTCGTAGTACCTCTTCAGGGCGTCCTTGCTGCCCGATTTCCTGAACTCGTCGGATGCGCTGCGGAACATGAGGATGTGTTCCATGTCGAACCAGTAGTTGCCGTAGCAGGCCCCGGGATAGCTCGCGAAGCGCTGTTCGATTACCGTGTCGACGGCTGTGTACGGGATCTCGGTAAGGTTGGGGTAGGTGCGGATGTTTTCGTTCGATATTATCTGCTCCGCGGTGACTATCGTGTTGACGGCCGCCATCGCGATTTCGGGGCAGGTGCAGTGCGCGCCGAAGATGCGGCAGTTGCCGTGCTTGTCGGCCGCCGAGACGTTGAGGATTCCGACGTCGGGGTAGCAGGCCGGAACGAGATAGGTGTTCTTGCCCGTAAAGGGGCTCTGGATCATCTTTCCCCGGTTTACCAGCTCCATGTCCGCGCCGCCGTGGTCACGCACGGGCAGAAACTCGAGTCCCATTGCCGCCGCTTTGAACCGGGCCGCCATGCCGTAGTTGGTGTAGTCGTCGAGTTCGACCATGGAGTTTGCGCAAAGATGGCGGAAAAGCGGGGCGATCCCGATTACTTCGTAGCCCCACCAGGCAAGCTCGACCCGCTTTATCGAGAGATGGCCGGGATCGAGGAGCATCGCCCCCGCAAGCAGTTCGGGGCAAATGGAGTTGGACTGAAAAGAAAGGGTAAGGTCCTTAGCGCCTTTTCGGATGATCTCGTGCACGGTGGCAACGGGCGGCCTGGTGTTTACGAAGCCGCCGATGGCGATGTTGATGCCGTCCTTGACGTACTTGTTTACCGCTTCCTTGAGGGTCGTCGTCTTATCGACGAGGCCTTTGGGTTTTTTCACCATGACCTTGCGGGCCGCCTCGGGGGAAGCGCCCCACCAGTTGAAGGCTTCGCCGGGGTCTCTAGTCTGGTTGGCTTCAAGGTTCGATACATTCCGGATGGGCGACTGCACGTTTTCCTTCATTCTTTGACCTCCACAGCGGGTGAACGAGTTTTCTCCTCCACGGGAGCTTGAACGATTGAAAAGGAAATGGAAACAGAGAGTGAATGGGTAGTGTTAATACTTTCACAAGTTGTGTCGTTTACAATAATTCCGCCCAGGCGTCAAGTCTCAAAAAAGCAAGTGGCAGAGCGGTTTCCGCTCTGCCACTTGAGGGTCCGAGTGTGCATAAATTTTCAGAAGCCGGCGAACAGTTGCACGCAAACGTCGTCGTAACAACCGATCCCGATCTTGGAAAATCGCGGATCCATTATGTTTTTACGATGTGTAGGGCTGTCCATGAGGGATTTGTGAATGTTTTCCGAAGTGTCCATCCCTTTCGCCAGGTTCTCGCCCGCCGCCCGATAGCGATAGCAACGCCGAACGAGGTCCCAGGCCGGTTTCTTCCCGGTCGCGGGGTCACGGTGAGAAAAGTAGTGGTTCGATACCAGTTCTTTTGCCCTCTGGAGGGCCCTTCGGGACAGACACGCGTCCCAGGCGAGGCGGCGATTTTCCCTCTTGCACAGCCGGTAGAGCTCCCGGGCCCTGGTTTTTTCAGCGGCCGCGGGCCCCACGGACTGCTTGCCGGAAGGGGGCGGGAGAATGTAGGGCGCGGTCACGGGCGCCCATACGAAGAGAACGACAAAGATCAGTGCGGGAATTGCGACTTTTTTCATCCGTCTCTTTTCGGTATCCGTTCAATCATTCCGTGGTGTCCGGCATCAGGTGCCGGGTATCAGACAACAGACGCCGGGCATCGTGTATAAACCACTCCCTCCACCTTATCCTCAAACAAGGCGTCGATCAAGAGCGGACAGCCGGAGGCTCGCTCGCTTGTCACCCTGTCTTAATTGCCCCAGTATCCGGGCTCCCACGCGCCTTCGGCATTGTAGCGGCCGGGGACCCATTGTCGCCAGTGCCCCGGCGCCCAGTTGCCCTGATCGTCCCAATGTCCCGGGGTCCAGTAGCTGCCGGGCGGGCCGTAGCGGTAATAATAGCCGGGAGGACCCGGCGGATAGGCATAATAATAGCCCGGGTAGTAATAGCCGTGGTAGGGATCGTAACAGGCAACACACCCGGCTACGCCCAGAAGCAGGATACCGGTAATCAAGATCCGCGAAAAAGTTTTTGCCATGTTTATCTCCTTCGCTCCGAATGCTCTCTATATACATTATCGCGGCTCGGCAGCCGGAACAAGGGTCCGCGCACCGGATCGTCATGCTACTATGACGCTGATCGCCCGGATTTGGACGACGGGTCGGCAAATATTTTACCTCCGACCCCGCCCGGCAATGCCGCTGGCTTAGGCGAGAAACCATGTGGGGCAGGCTGAATGGGGCTGTTGCCCAGGTCAAAGTACGACGAATTGTTATGCTTGAGGTCGGGGCGGCGAAATCTAAAACCGTCATTCCCGCGGCGTTCTTGGGCGGGAATCCATCGTCTTTGTTTTTGCAGCCGTTTGGGAGGACACTGGATTCCCGCCCAAGAACGCCGCGAGAATGACGATCCTCGGGTCCTGGACTTGACCATGAGTGCATAACGGTTATGCCGCAATTCCTCATGGTGTGGGCGTTGCCTGCGAAGCATGAAAATAGCATTTCCCAGGTAACCGACTTGGACAGCAGCGCGGCAAAGCCCGCCCCACAGCCTCGGCTGCCGCATGCTTTTTGGGTGATCAGTATTGGCCTTGAGCAAATGGTATTCTGTTTAAGGTCAATACTGTTCACTTAAGCACTCGAACCTGGGGGTGGATAACCCCCGGTTGCAGTGGACCTTGACCTTTTTTGCGGAGGTTGTAGCTGCTCATCTTCCTCTTGACACCGCGTCGGTTGCGCCTGCC
>JBAQYM010000164.1:0-54278 GCA_049300095.1 Syntrophobacteraceae bacterium | reverse complement strand
AATTTTGGCAGTAAGTTTCTGAATCAACACATAATTTGGAGCATAAATGCCTAAATTTTGTGGGAACTGTCCTCTTGACTGAAGATGCTTATTTAAGCGCTTATAGGGATCAACCCCGCCCCTACGCCTTTCCACGATACGACTTGTCACCACCTCGCAAGGGCGGCGTTGAGGGGCTGTTGCCCAAAAAGATTGCGAACCATCACGGGAAAAGTGCCAACAGCCCAACCCCCGGTGGGAGCGGAAAGTGTAAACAGCCCAACCCACCAGTGGGAGCGGAAAGTGTAAACCGCCCAACCCCCGGTGGGAGCGGAAAGTGTAAACAGCCCAACCCCTGGTGGGAGCGGCTTGTAGCCGCGATGAACGCGCCATGGCGGCGGATGCGCGTTCCAGTGGCAACGCCCCGAACTCTAACCGCGATCTCGTCGCTTTGGCACGCCCATCGCGGCTACAAGCCGCTCCC
The DNA here is from genome assembly GCA_049300095.1 of Syntrophobacteraceae bacterium. Lineage (GTDB taxonomy): Bacteria > Desulfobacterota > Syntrophobacteria > Syntrophobacterales > Syntrophobacteraceae > SbD1. Next base: position 53,815 of record JBAQYM010000164.1, on the reverse strand, counting down.
ACGGATCTATTCCATAGCGGCTACAAGCCGCTCCCACGGATTTATTCCGGTTGTCATCTGCGGTGATGTGCAACCACCATTTCGGTCATGAGGATTTGGGCAACAGCCGCGGAGGGGGACTCACGTGCGGCTCAATAGTCGCGCGGCTTGGATATTTCTTTGGTCAACAGCCCCTCCCGGTCCGCGCCCAGGTGTTCGAGGAGGCCTTTCATGCCGTATGCCGACAAGAAGAGCTGCATGGTGGGTGACAGGGAGGTCCTTCACGGCGAGTTCGTCTCTCTGCGCGACAAATGCTTTGTCTGCAATGACGGCGAGCTGGAAGAGGACTACGACAACATCTACGGGGGCATAGCCGGAGGTGGCACGGGCGGCGTCTGGGACCGTAAATGATGCGTCGCGCCCACGGGGGATCAACCCCGCCTCGACCCCGGAGCGAACGACCGGCAAAAAAACGGCGCGTGGTTTGACGTGAAAAACGGCGGGTCGCCGGCGATTATCGGGGCGATGGCCGGGTGGCGCTTGAATTCCCGGTCAAGGAAATGCCGCACCCTCGCCCGGTCCCATCCCGCCGGGTGCGCAAAACCGGTGTAGAGCGACAGGTCGCCGCCGTAATGGGGCCCGGTCCCGAACCGCCGGGCGTCGGGGCTGTTTACGGGCATATTGAATACGGCGAGATTCAAAAAGTCGATGTATTCGCTGTGCCGCACCGTGAAATCGAGCGTGTTGCGCGCCTCTTTTTCCGTCTCCGAAGGGGTCCCGAACAAGAGATAAACGTAGGTCCCGATTCCCGCCGCCTTAAGAGACACCAGGGCCCTGGATGCCACGCCGAGGTCGATTCCCTTCCCTTCCGCATCGATTACTCCCTGGTCCCCCGACTCGAGGCCGAGCTTGAGCATGACGCACCCCGAAGCGCGAAGGCCCCGGCAAAAATCCGCATCGGCGAGCCTTCGCGTAACCCGAACGAACCCATACCACGGAGCGCCGGGGGGATTTTGCGCAAGCTCCCTCAAAAGGGCCGGGCTAAGGGCGCTGTCGAGAAAATGGACCAGGGCGGGCCGGACCTCCCGGACCAGCTCACCCGCCTCGGTTGCGGCCGCGGCCGGGCCGATGGGATCGTAGCGGGTCCCCTCCGCCGTTTCGGGGCAGAAAGAGCACCTGTTCCAGTAGCATCCCGAAGACGCGCTGTAGGGGAGGATCGGGCCGGGAGCGAAATAGTCCCGCAAAGGAAACGGGCCGTACACGGGCCGGGGCGCCGCCCCGTTCGCGTCCTTCCCGGCAAGCGCCAGGAGCGCCCTTTCCCCCGGCCCGTCGACGATGTGGTCCGCCAGTCCGCCGAAGGGGTTCTTCCAGTGCGGGTTTCGCGCCCAGGAAGTCACGAGGCCCCCGCCCAGGACGATCTTCACGCGGGGCGCATGCGCTCTCACGTATCCCATCATGGAAAAGGCGGTGAGGGCCTGGCTGAGATAGTTGAGGGAAAACCCGACGATCTCGGGCGCGTCCCGCTCCAGGACAGCCGCGAGCCGGCGCGAGAAATAATCGTAAAAGGGGTTTTTGACGTACTCTTCGGCGGCCCTCAAGAGGTCGGCGCTTCTAACCGGTGAGAGATCGCCGCGGGTGTGGTTGGCGAGGCTGAGCCGGTCCGGGCCGTCAGGGCCGCAATCGGCCTTCTCGATCAGGCGGTTGATGTCGGATACAAGTCGCTTGTAGCGATCGAGGTCGAGGTAGCCGCGGGTGCTCCGGATCGCGTCCAGGTTCCCGTCCCGGTTGCGGGCGGCCCGCAGGGTCCACCTGTCCGAGCCGGACACCGGCTTTTCGAGCAGGTGCGCGAAGGCCTCGATATTGGCGTCCAGCGCCGAGCATTTTACCCCGGCGGCGCTCAGCGCCCCGTGGAGCCGCGCGATGCCGGGCGGCGGCTCGGATGGCTTTACGACTGGGGGGTTTACCAGGAGTATCATTTAAATCCGCCGGCCCGTGGGTCCCTCGCGGCTGCAAGCCGCTCCCACAGCGGGTTATCCCATGGCGGTTTACCGCACAGCGGTTCACCCAACGGAGGGCTATCCCACGGCGGGTTTGTCAGTTGATGCGTATCGATTCCAGGTTTTTCCACGTGCGCTCCGAATACCAGATGTCGACGAACTCTTTGAGCGAGTCCGCCTCCCGCCGCAAAATCAGCTCGGAAACCGGTTCCCGCAGCAGCTTCTTGATGCCCGCAAACGCCGCCGGGTCTTTTGCGCCATATTCACGCGCTCTTTCGGCGGCCTTGGGCATGAGGCACTCCTCCGGCGCCGTTTCGTCGACCAGGCCGATGCCGTGAGCTTCGTGCGCCGAGTACATCCTGCCGGAAAAAAGAACTTCCTGCGCGTTTTTCGAACCGACGCAGTATCGCAGCATCTCGACGCTCCCGGCGAAAACCGAGGAGCCGAAGCCGATTTCGTTCAGCGAGATCTTCGCCTTCCCTTCGGCCATGACGCGGTAGTCGCACGCAATCGCCAGCATGCACCCCCCGGCGATGGTATGACCGTTCAACGCCGCGATGATCGGCTTGGGAAACCGGAAAAGATAGAGATAAAGCTTTGCGAACGCATCCAGATAGCCAAGGAAAGCATCTTTAGTGTAACTCAGAAATTCGGGAATATCGAACCCGAACGAAAAGAACTTGCCGCTGCCGGTTAGAATCACCGCCCTGATGCCCTCGTCTTTTTCCAGTTCAAGGAAGGCTTCGCTCAGTTCCCGCACGACCCCGTCATTGAGGGCGTTCACCTTTCCCCGCGCCAGGCAAACGGCTGCGGCGTCTCCATCTCTTGACACAATCACGCTGTTCATGGCTACCTCCTTATCGTTGGTTGTTACGGCGATCATGCCCGGACTCATACTATAGCGGACTGCAAATGGGAAAGAATCGCCCGTTTGGGGGATGGAGAGTTATTTTTCCGGTTAGATCAGGTCCCGGCTGGCGGCGAGGATTGCCGCTTCCGTACGGTCGTTTACGCCGAGCTTGTCGAAGATGTGGGTGAGGTGGCTCTTCACGGTATGGGGGCTAAGGGAGAGGATGTCGGCAGTTTCGTTGTTGCTCAGTCCCTGGGCGACGAGGTTCAGGACCTGGAGTTCCCGGCTCGTGAGGCGAAACGGGTTGGCTTCCGAAGATGCGGGGGCGGCGGACCTGGCGCGCGAAAGGCGCTCGATCCGTTTTTGAAGCCTGGCGATCAGGGACTGCCGCTTCGAGGCCGCAAGCTTTTTTTCCGTAATATCGAAGCCGATTGTCACCACCAGTTCGGTCGCCCCGTCCCTGTCCGGAATCGGGTAGGCCCTGATCTCGCCCCATCGCGGCAGGCCGCTGGGCAGCCGTTCGGACCTTTCCCGTTCAATGACGCAGGGCTGCCCGGATTCGAAGACCTTCCGCACCGGGCAATTTTTGCAAGGTCCCTTTCGTTTCTGGTAGAACTCGTGGCATAAAAGCCCTACACGACGGCCTTCGTCGGCCACTTCGTTGTGCCATACGATCCTATAATTCCTGTCGATTACATTGCAGTGGAAGTTGATTCCCCGGGAAATCGTTTCGTGGAAGATGCCCGCCATCGATTCCAGGGTCGGGACAGTGTCGTCCATACCATTTCGCCTCCGGCGCGCGGAATGGAAGATTGCGAAAAAACCAAAAGCCCTGTTCAGCCGGAGGGGGGAAGCCGAACAGGGCTTGAGGGGTTAGGAGAAGGCGACAAAAACGTCAACCTTTGAAGAAAATGTAAGCACGCGGCGCGAAAAATCAACAGCCCGGAATTTAAGCAATTTTAGCGCCCGGAGCGCAAACCCGCGCCCCCGCGCGGCCTACACGTTCAGTTGCCGCATCCACCCGAAATTATCTTTTCTCTCCCCGTACTGAATCCCGAGAATTTCATCGTAAAGCTTGCGGGAAAGCGTCCCCACGCTTCCGTCCCCGACGGTGAACAACTCGTCCTTGTACGAGATTTCCCCCACCGGAGAGATGACCGCGGCCGTGCCGGTGGCGAACATTTCCTTCATGTCGCCCGACTTGATCGTGTCGATCACCTCGTCGATGGCGATCGGGCGCTCGACGTAGGCGATCCCCCACTCCCTGGCGAGCGTCTTCACCGTATCGCGGGTGACCCCGGAAAGGATCGATCCGGAAAGGGCGGGGGTTATGAGTTCGTTGCCCAGTTTGAAGAAAATATTGCTGGTCCCGACTTCTTCGACGTAGCGCTTCTCGATGGCGTCGAGCCACAGTACCTGGGTAAATCCCTTCTTCTTGGCGATTTCGGCCGCAAAGAGGCTCGAAGCGTAGTTGGCCATCGTCTTCGCCTCGCCCACGCCGCCGGGCGCCGCGCGGATATACTCATCGGTGACGTAGATCTTGGTCGGGTTGAACCCTTCGGCGTAGTAGGCGGCGACCGGCCCCAGGATGAGAAAATAGAGATACCTGTCGGCCGGACGCACGCCGAGGTGCGGCTCGGTCGCGATCATGGTCGGCCGGACGTAGAGCGAGGAGCCCACGCTGTGGGGGACCCAGTCCTTGTCGAGCGAGAGCAGTTTTTCGAGGGCCTCGACATGGATCGAGGGGTCCATCTCCGGCATGCACATCCGGCGCGCCGAGCGGTTCCAGCGCTGCCAGTTCTGGTCCGAGCGAAACAGGCAGATCTTGTCGCCCGGCCAGCGGTAGGCTTTCAACCCCTCGAATATCCCCTGCCCGTAGTGGAGCACCATCGCGGCGGGGTCCATCTTGAATTCCTGGTAGGGCGCCACCCGTGCGTCATGCCAGCCTTTTCCCGTAACGTAGTCCATCATGAACATGTGATCGGTGAAAATTCGGCCGAAAACCAGGTTCTTCTCGTCGGTTGGTTTGGGGCGCCTACGTGCCGGGTCCAATGGTTGAAGCGCTATCTCCATTCTAAAGCCTCCTGAGTGTGTTTCGCAAAAGCTGCCAAACAGAGGACGGAAGACGGAGGACGGAGGACGGAAAAATCCACTATCTTCCATCCTCTGTCTTCCGTCCTCCGTCCTCCGTCATTGCAGGGCGAAATGGGGCGAGCGGAGAAATCTGCTGATTTGCCTGCTGTAGAACTGGATGAGTGCACGATTATCGGCTCCCGGGCTCAGTTCGGCCTCTTTCCCCTTGTCTCCGTTCAACTTCTTCAGGACCACGTTTTTTTCGATGCACAGTTTGAGCGCATTGTCGAAAATGATCTTCGAGATGCACTCGGGCCGTTCCACGAGTTCGAGCTTGAGCGCCTTCTGGCCCAGGCCGAGAATCTTCTTTACGAAATCTTTTTCCGTGTAGCTGTTCTTCTGCAGGTAGCGCAACCCGCGCAACACCAGCCAGTAGCCTTCGAAGTAATTGCGAAGCAGGCCGTGGAACGCATGGGCCGCGCGCAGCCCCTTGTGCGCCAGAATGTAGGGTTGGTCCCCCTCGCCCACCCGGTGCAAAAACCCGAGCCGCTCGAAGGTGTCGAGCACATCCCGCACAAGTTTTTCGTCATCTAACTCGTTATCGTAAACGAACTCGAATTTAAAGAAGTTTTTCATAAACGAGACGTCTTCGAGCACCTGGCCGACACTGAAACGGAAGGTCTGCTGGGCCAGGATCGAGGTCGAGACGTAGGCGGCCGGGAGCAGGAAGTGGATGATGTTGTTCTTGTAATACTCGAGGGTCAGCCGCTTGCCGTCCTCCATGGTGAAGACTTCTTCTTCGAGGTCGTCGTCTTCGTCTTTGAGCTTGCCGACGAGCTTTCCCCGCTCCATGTCGCGCAGCGAGTCCTGAAGGCTCGCCTCGAAGTTCTTCAGCGTCTTCGAGAGCTGGATTCCGCGGTCGGTGAGGTATTCGCGAAACGTCTCCGACACCTCGTTGAATTCGGCCTTCGACACGCCGTGGCGCGCCGAGGTGAGCAGGGCCGACGCGGCAAGGGCGTGCGGGGTGACCAGCGATGCCTGGTTGATGCAATTGATGATGCGGTAGGCAAAATCGCGGTACATCGCATGGCGTTCTTTGGACTGCATCCGGCCGAGGTCGAACCGGTGGCGTTCGAGATACTGGTGAAGCGACACGGGCTCGGCGAACCGCACGTACACGCGCCCGTAGCGCTTCCGCAACACCCGCCGCACGCGCACGAGCTGCCCGAGGTTTTCCTCCTCCTTGGCCCCCCCGGCGATTTCCCGCAGGTACGATTCCTCTTCGGGTATGCGGTCGTAGCAAATCGAGGTCGGCACGAAAACCAGGTCCTCGCAAAAACCTTCCTCGACCGCCTGGATAAGGATCGCAAGCAGACCCATCTTGGGCAGGACGAGCTTTCCCGTGCGGCTGCGCCCGCCTTCGATGAAAAACTCGATGTTGTGGCCGAGCTGGACCATCGTCTTCACATACAGCGAGAAGACCTCGGCGTAGAATTTAAGCCCCTTGAAGGTGCGGCGGATAAAAAACGCCCCGCCCTTGCGGAAAAGCGACCCCAGCGGCCAGAAAGCAAGGTTTTTGCCAGCCGCGATAAACGGCGTGTAGAGGTTGTTCCTGTAGAGAAGGTGCGAGAGCAGCAGGTAGTCCACGTGGCTCTTGTGGCAGGGCACGTAGACGAGGGTGCTGTGGCGCGCCGCGCGCTTGACCTTCTGGAGGCTCTCGTAGTCGAGGTCCAGGCCGTCGAACAGATTGTTCCACACCCAGTTGAAAATCCTCGACGCTATCTGGATGAAGGCGATGCTGTAGTTCGCCGCGATTTCTTCGAGATATTCGTCGGCCTCCATGCGCACTTTCCAGACTTCCTGGCCGTTCGCGCGCGCGCGGCGCTGCATCAGGGTATCGAGCCTGGGGTGGTGGAGGATGATCTCCTTCATTTCGAGCTTGCTCTTGAGGATCGGGCCGACGATGGCGCGCTTGATCTCGTCTTGCGAGTCGACCATCTGGCGGCGAAGCTCGAAGACCTGCTTGCGCTTCCGGTAGGCGTCCTCGGAGAGTTCGGGAAGTATTTCCAGGAGGTTGAGCGGCTCGCCGGTCTCGATTACCGCGGAAGGGTTGCCGCCGATAAAGGAGATTATTTTCCGTATCGCCCCGGGCTGCTTTTTTTGGCCCAGGAAGACCTCGAACGGGCCGCGCCGCTGCCCCTCGGGACGCCGGGTGTAGAGGAGCACCAGCGGGACGATGAAAATGGGCCGCTCGCTCTGCTTCTGGAGTTCCACCAGGTGCTCGAGCGGATCGTTTCTCACCAGCACCGTGCTGCGATAATACTCCCTCTTGCCGACCAGGAAAAAGACCCCCGATGCGCCCTCTTCGATCCTCGCGGCGTAGTGCCCGCCCGCATAAGCGTCGGGAAACGCCCCGTGCCGGATCAGGTGCCCGCAATGGTAGAGAATGGTTTTCAGGGCGAACCACCGCGGCTGCCAGAAATAGGGGTGCATGTCGAAAATAAACGTGGGCGCCGGAAGCCCGAGCTGGTGCAGCCGCATGCCGACATAGACGAAGTCGAGCTGCGAGGGGTACTTCATGGCATAGACAACCGTGCCGCGCTTCGAAAGCTCTTCGAGCGCCAACTGCTGGTCCTCGGGCACGGTTACCCGGGCCACCATCCGCTCGAACCATTTTTGCAGGGGGAACCGGGGCTTGTTATCGACCGAATATCCGTAGGGGTCCTTGCGAACCATCGAGGCGGTTTTCGCAACGGATCTTTTTAGCCATTCAATCACGGTTTATCAGCTTTCCTCCCGAACCGAATCATATATGTAATCTACTAACCTAACAAAAACGGCACACAAAAACCAAACTTTTTTGCCCCGAACCGCAAGGACCCGGCAAGGCGTTGAAAAAGTTCTTGGCTCATCCGGCAAACGAGCGCCTCCAATACCTTTCATGTACCTTTCATGTACCTTTCATGCGATGACGGTCATGCGAAGGCAGTCATGCGAAGACGGACCACGGCCTTCACAACGTCATTCCCGCGAAGGCGGGAATCCAGTCCCCGCGAGATGCCCCCCCGGATACCGGCGCCCGCCCCGGACCCGATCCGGCTTTCGCCGGCATGACGCCGCTCCGTGGAGCGGGTCGCCCAAATCATGCGTTAATCTTCGGAAGGTTCTTCGGCTGACGGGGTCGCCATATCGGGCAGATCGGGGATTCGAGCGCTTATCGCGGTGTTCTTGAGGGTCCAGAATATACTTCGGAAATGCTCGTCGAAGTTCGTGGGCGAAACCCTGCCGAGTTCGATGAATTTGACCATTATCTCCTTGGCCATTCTCAGGAATTTTTCATCGTCGGGGTTCATCGCCACCTCGCGGTTTCCAGTGAAAAAGCCTCTGCTTCTAATGGTGGGAAGGCCATTGGGGTTCCAGCAGAGGCTTTCCGAGTCGTAAGGAATACCCCGGAAGGCATCCCGTCACTCACGGTAGTCTTTATCACACCGCAAGCCGGTCTAGCAACTAAATAGGCAAGATTTCACCGTATTTTCTCCCGTTTGCAGACCCCTCGGACACCGCCGCCCCCACCGCGGGTTACGGTCTTGGGGCTGTTGCCCAGTCGAGAAGTAGAGGAGTAGTTGAAAAAGATCTCCGCTTTGGGCCACGGCCCGTCTAACCCTGTCCCATTCCCGCCGCCGCGGCCCCAACCTCGCCCCGGCCCTCGCGGCCGGAGGAATCCGCAATTTTTTCGACATGTTTGCGGGTTGCACGGCGGATTGTGCTTGACAAACTCGAAAACGTGGCAATAATAACGCCAAGTGGGAAATTGTGGGCAAAAGGGGTACAAAGTGGGTATTTTAAACAAACCCAACTTCAGAGGACGCTCGATCCACCGCCTAGATGCGAAGGGGCGGCTCCGGATTCCCACAAAATTCAGGGAAGTCTTGCAAAACCACTACACGGACGCTCTCATCATAGCCCAATTCGGGGAAGAATATCTAGCAGCTTATCCTCCCGAAAAATGGGATGAAATCGAATCCAAAGCCATGCGTCTCTCAGAAGTTCAGCCCGAGCACCGGTCGTTTCTGCGCCGTTTTGTTTCGAGCGCCGAGGAGTGCGAGTTCGATAACCAGGGGCGGATCCTTATCCCGCCCATGCTCCGGGATGAAGTCGGCCTGGACCAGGAAGTGGTGCTTGCCGGTGTGCTGAGCAACTTTGAAATCTGGGACAAGGCGACCTGGGACGTCCAGGCCGAGCGCGACAAGCAGAACCACCATAAAATCATGGAAACCATAGCGGGCGCCGGGCTGTAAACATGAACGACAGCCCGCCCGAAGGCACGCATGTCCCGGTCATGCCGGGACAGGTGCTCGATCTTCTCGACTGTGGATCGAGGGGTGTTTACGTCGACGGCACCGTTGGGGGAGGGGGATATGCCCAGGCCATACTCGAAAAAAGCGCGCCGGAGGGGGTTGTGCTCGGGATGGACTGGGACGCGGAGGCGATCGTTCGCGTGCGCGAGAGGCTTGGCGGCTATGGAGGAAGGCTCGTTTTGGAGAAGGCTGACTTTGCCGATATTCGCCAGGCCCTCCGCGGGCACGGTTTCGAGTATGCCGACGGGATCGTCGTCGATCTCGGGGTTTCCAGCTTTCAAATCGACGATCCCTCGCGCGGATTCAGCTTCATGCGGGAAGGACCTCTCGATATGCGCATGAACCGCGACACCGCCCGCACAGCGGCAGACCTTGTGAACTCGCTGCCCGAAAAGGACCTCGCCGACCTGATCTTCCGCTACGGCGAGGAGAGGCGGTCCAGGAGGATCGCGCGGGTAATAGCGGCGCAGAGAAAAAATGGCCCGATAACCGGCACGCGCGAGCTTGCCGAACTCATACGCAAGGCCGTGCCCCCGACGCGCGACGCGTTGCGGATACATCCGGCCACGAGGACTTTTCAAGCCCTGAGAATAGCGGTCAACGGCGAACTCGATTCGCTGGAGCGTTTTCTGCCCGAAGCCCTGGCCGTCCTGAGACCCGGCGGAAGGCTGTGCGTGGTCGCCTTCCACTCGCTCGAAGACCGGATCGTAAAAGAGACGTTCAGGAACTGGGCCCGGTCGTGTCGCTGTCCGCGAGAGCGCGCCATGTGCGAGTGCGAAGGGATGCCGCTCGTCAGACTCCTGACGAGAAAGGCCCTCCGGCCTTCGCCGGACGAGACGCAACGCAATCCCCGCTCGCGCAGCGCCAGGCTCAGGTCAGTTCAAAAGGCGGTGAAGAGTGAGGAGTGAGCAGTGAGCAGTAAACGGTGAACAGGGAGGGGTGAAAAGTGGGCGGTCCGCGAGAGTCTTTTTCTGTTCACTCTTCACTGCTCACTGTTCACTGATTTCAAAGGTTGGCGCCACGGTCCATTCTCCTCCGGGTTTGAGGGGGCCCGGAGGGGGGTGGGCCGGATTCACCCCCGACACAGGGGGTTGCGGTAGAGGGGGCTTTTCCGGGGAAGAGGGGCAAAGGAAGAAGAGAGGGGCTGTTCCGGGCGGTGTCCGGGGGGGACCGTCCGGAAGCTTCTTCCGATGCGCAAAACGGGACCGAACTGCTTCTGAACAGGGGAGAAAGACTGGAAGGGCAATAGGAAAAGAAGATCTCAAGCGAAATGAGAGGCCTTAACCGGTAAATTTCAGTCAACAAGGGGCACGGTTATGCAAAATCCGTTGCGAAAGGGATTTCCCAGAGGCAGATGCCTTCCCGGGCGTTTTTTCTTTAGCGGCGATATCGCGGACCGCTTCGAGCCCGCGCTTGTTCGTATCCGGCCAGGCAGGGCGGATAGGCTCGGCGGATCGAAGGCCCTCCCGTTTCGGCCCGGTCTGAACCGTTTCGGCACGTGGATCAGGGAACCGGAATGGGACATCTGATCGTGTTTGTCGCCGGTGTGAGGATTGCCCGGTTCGTTGCGGCGCTCGAAATCCCTGATGCGCCGTTCGAGAAGAAGACCGGCATCCGAAACGACAACCTTTAACGAATGACTGAACTGACGGAAACCCGATGAGTCGTGCACGAGAAGGCGCTTTGATGCTCAGCCTCAAGCCGGGAAACGATTTCACTTTCCAGGAAAAGGACCAGGTGTCTTCGCGCATCTGGGCCTGGCTGGCGTGCTCGGTCCTTCTGGGCGTCGTTTTCGTCACGTGCGCCGTATTCTACGTGTGGCTCTACGTTCAGCAGGTCCAAAACGGCTATCGGCTGGCAAAGATCTACGAGGAAACCGAACTCCACGGCACGGTGCAGCGAAAGCTCAAGCTGGAGTGGTCCCGTTTCAGGGACCCGAACCGGCTGGAGGAAATCGGGAGAAGCCACTTCGGCCTGGCGCCGCCCAGGGCGGACCAGAAGGTGCTTATGCGTTAAGGCGCGCGGAGGCCACCCGCCGCCGCCAAAATGCAAATATTGCGACAAGCGCGGCAAGAACGGGGCGGATGGTTCCCCACCCTTGGCGGGAGGAGCTGGGGGAGGGGGTTGTAAGTGCTTGAAAATTCGACACCCTCCCCCAACCCCTCCCATCGAAGGGAGGGGGACTTACCTCCAGCCCCATTGTCGCGCAGCCTGAATATTTTTGTGGGCGACAGCCCGGCCAGCCCCCGCGCGCGGGCAAAGTGTGGGTGATCGTATCGCCTGCATTAGCGCTTAGGACGGCCAGCGCGCGCGGGCAAAGTGAATCGGGAAAGGGCGTGAATCGATGGAAAAGCATGAGCCGCGGAAATTTTTGACCGCCCGGTACCGGTCGTGCCGCGTGCTTTTCCATGCGCTGGTGATCGTGGGACTGTGCGCCATTGTCTACAAGGCATTCCAGCTCCAGGTGATCGAGCATTCCATCTGGGTCGAGCGCGCTCACGCCCAGTTAAACACCTCGTTCCAGGTGCCAGCCTACAGGGGCTCGATCTACGACCGCCAGGGCCGGCTGCTCTCCTACTCGGTCCCGCAGCGCTCCCTGTATGCGGCCGGGAATTCCCCCGAAAACGCGAAGAAGCTGGCTGCCCGCCTCAGTCCCGTGCTGGGTGAGCCCCAGCAGGTCCTTGAAAAGAAGCTTGCGCGCGCGCGCCATTTCACCTGGATAAAACGCCACCTGACCGACCAGCAGGCCCTTGCCGTGGAGAGCCTGAACGGCCAGGGTTTAAATCTCACCAACGAGTACAAGCGGTTCTACCCGTACCGGCAGATGGGGGCGCAGGTCATGGGGTTTGTCGGGATGGACGGCGCCGGGCTCGAAGGCATCGAGAAATCGTTCGACGATGTCCTGCAGGGCTGCACCACGCGGGTCGGCCAGTTGCGGGACGGGACCAGAAGGCGCCTGTGGATGAAACCCTCGGCCCCGCCCGAGCCGGCCGAAAGCCTGGGGGTGAAGCTGACCATGGACGCCTTCATCCAGTACCTTGCCGAGTGCGAGCTGGAAAAGGCGGTCCAGAAATACAAGGCGAGGGCGGGTGAGGTGGTCGTTCTCGACGCGCGGACCTCGGAAGTGCTCGCGATGGTGAACTGGCCCTATTTCGATCCCAATCTGCCCGACAAAAAGGAGGCCCATTCGTGGCGAAACCGCACCGTGGCGGATTCCTTCGAGCCGGGTTCCACCTTTAAGGTCTTTCTCATGAGCGCCGCGCTCGATCAAAACCTGGTCAGCGAGCGCGACCGCATCTACTGCGAAGCCGGCAAGTGCAAGCTCGCGGGCCATCTGATAAAGGACGTGCACCCCTACGGCTGGCTCACCATGCCCGAGGTGATAAAGTTTTCGAGCAACATCGCGGCGGCCAAGATAGCCCTGCACGTGGGGAGCGAGCGCTATGCCCGCTACATTCACGGGTTCGGCTTCGGCTCGCTTACCGGCATTCAGTTGCCCGGTGAAGTCAAGGGGCTCGTTCGGCCGCACCGCAAGTGGAGGCCTATCGACGTCGCCACCACCGGTTTCGGCCAGGCCATCGGAGTGACGAGCCTCCAGCTCACCTCCGCGGTATCCGTCATCGCAAACGGCGGCGAGTACAGCCCGCCGATTATCGCCCGCGAGATCGTCGACGGCCAGGGCAAGCGCGTCCGGGAATTCCATTCATCACCGGTGCGCAGGGTGATTAGCAAGAAGACAGCCGACCAGATTCGTGCTATGATGTCCCTTGTAACTTTGGAAGGCGGCACCGGGACACAAGCGGCGCCGGAGGGTTATGCGGCGGCGGGCAAGACTGGAACGGCTCAGGTAATGGACCCCGTGACGAAGCGTTACGCTTCGCGAAAATATACATCGCTTTTTACCGGGTACATCCCGGCCGATCAGCCCAGGCTGGTAATTTCGGTAGTCATTCATGATCCCCAGGGAGCTATTTACGGCGGAGTGGTGGCGGCGCCCGTATTCAAGGGCATAGCCGCTAAAGCCCTGCCCTATCTCGGGGTCATGCCCTCTCTTCCCAATCCCGCACCTGCTCCGGTTGTCCGCCAGGTCAAAGCCAATCCCGCCGGTCCCGCAAAGGGCGCCGGGGCGAAGACCTCCGCCGCGAGCAATTCCGGCAAAAAGTCCGCCAAACAATCACTTGCGAGTAAACCGGCCCCGAAGAAGCACTGCGATCCCGGGGCCGTTCAGGTAAACGCCAGGAAAGGCCCGGAAAAACCGAAGACCAGCCGCCAGGATAAGCCGGAAAAGTACTCCAAGGCCGAAGGACGCGCGACCGGTTTGTATTAGTCCCGCGCGGGTGGGGCCAGCGGCAGGTCGGGTTCAGCTGTAGGTTGGGTTAAGCGACAGCGAAACCCAACAACACCCGTCTCTGGTTCCGAAAATGCGTTGGGTTTTGCCGACATTTGACCCAACCCCGTATTTTGAGGAAGCAGAGGTTGGGTTTCATGTTGGGTTTCGCTTCGCTTAACCCAACCTACATTGTCTACATTGTCTACATTGTCCACATGGTCATACGGGCAACCGTTTAACTTGTTTTTGCGAGACTGACTGGATGAAAACCCTCGATCAGCTCATAGACGGTCTGGAAGTAATCGGGACCAGAGGCGACATGGGGATCCCCATCTCGGGTGTCTGCTACGACAGCAGGAAGGCCGAGGCGGGGGGCCTCTTCGTTTGCGTGCCGGGAAGCCGCGTGGACGGGCATGCCTTTATCGCCGACGCCCTCGCCGCGGGGGCCGTTGCGGTGGTCGCCGAGACCGAGGCTCCGAGGGGATTTCCGGCCGCGTTTGTCCGCGTGCGCAACAGCCGGGCCGCGCTTGCCGCCATCGCGACCGCGTTTTACGACAACCCGGCATCCGGGCTCGATCTCATCGGCATTACGGGAACCAACGGAAAGACGACGACCTCGCTTCTTATCGAAAGCATCCTGCGGCATGCCGGGCATGAACCGGGGGTCCTCGGGACGCTTGCATACCGGTGGGCGGGACATGAAGTCCCCGCGCCGATGACCACCCCCGAATCCCTGGACCTCCAGAGGATCTTTCACGAGATGCTCGCAAGCGGCGTTTCCCACGTCGTCATGGAAGTCTCGTCGCATGCCCTGGCCCTTGGCAGGGTCGCGGGACTGACCTTCCGGGCCGGCGTTTTCACCAACCTCTCCCAGGACCACCTCGATTTCCACCAGACGATGGAAGACTACTTCCTCGCAAAAAAACTCCTCTTCTCGAACTGCCTCGATCCGCGATTTTCGGCGGCGGCGATAAACGCCGACGACGCATACGGAAGAAAACTGATCGAAAACGGCGCGTGCGGCGCAAAAACCGTGAGCTATTCGGCCGTGGGTCCAGGCGCTGGGAGCGGCGGCGCACCGGCATGCGGCGACCGCGGCCCGGGCATTTCGGCGCGGGGGGGCGCATGCGTAATCGCGGAAAAGGTCCGGTTCAGCGCAGGCGGGATTTCCGCTCGAATCGCGACCCCGCGCGGCCCCATAGAAATCGAGTCCCCGCTTGTCGGCAGGCTCAATCTCTATAACGTGCTGGCGGCCGTTTCCGCGGCGCTCGCCCTCGATATCGCGCCCGAGGCAATCGCGGCGGGCATCCGGGCGGTCTCCGAGGTGGACGGGCGGCTTCAGCGCGTCGCCGTGCCCGAAACGCTCGGCTACCACGTCATAGTGGATTACGCTCACACTCCCGACGCCATGGAAAAGGCCTTGGAGTGCCTGCGCGAGACCATTTCAGGCCGGCTCATCGCCGTTTTTGGCTGCGGCGGCGACCGCGACCGGGGAAAGCGGCCCCTGATGGGCAAAATCGCGGCCCGGTGCGCCGACCTGGTTATTATCACGAGCGACAATCCGCGAACGGAGGACCCGGAAGATATCCTCGACCAGGTCGAAGCGGGAGTAAAAGAGACCGGAATCCGCCGCTTTGCCCCCGACGATGCCCCTCCCGGCGAAAAATGCTATACCAGGAAGCAAGATCGGCGCGATGCCATCGAACTCGCCCTATTTCTTGCCCGCCCCGGCGATCTCGTTTTCATAGGGGGCAAGGGGCACGAGACGTACCAGATAATTGGTTCAACGAAATACCCCTTCGACGACAGGCTTGTCGTCAAGGAGTACTTCGGCAGGCAAAAGGCTTCACAATGAAAGCGCAAAAAGTGCTCTGGACACCGGCGATACTGGCCGGGGCGACAGGCGGGAAAATCCTTTCCGGAAACCCCGAAGCCCCTATCGACACCATTTCCACGGATACCCGCGGGATTGCGCCGGGCCACTGCTTTATCGCGCTTGCGGGCGAAACCCATGACGGACACGCCTTCGTGGCCGACGCCGTGGGCAAGGGAGCAGGGGCGGTGATCGTGTCCGAATGGCGGGAGGGGCCCCTGCCTCGGGACTGCGCGGTCATCATGGTTGACGACACGCTCGCGGCCCTTGGCGGGATAGCACGCTTCCACCGGCTCCGGTTCGAGGTCCCGGTCATCGCCGTATCGGGCAGCAATGGAAAGACCAGCACGAAGGAAATGATTGCGGCCATCTTCGGGCAAGGCCGCAAGGTGCTCAAAAATAAAGGCAATTACAACAACCTGATCGGCCTCCCCTTGACGCTTCTGGAGCTAAACGAGGAACACCGGATGGCGGTGGTCGAGATGGGGATAAACGTTCCCGGAGAAATGGAGCGGCTTGCGCGGATAGGCTCGCCCGACGCCGGCGTGATAACCAACGTGCATCCCGCGCACCTTCTGGGGCTGGAATCCCTCGACCGCATCGTCGAAGAAAAGGGCGCGCTCTGGAAGTCGCTTCGCCCGGACGGGCTGGCGGTGGTAAACCTCGACGACCCGAGGCTTTCGAAGTTTGCGGCGGGCATAAAGGCCCGAAAGATCACCTATTCGCTAAAAGACCCGAGCGCCGACGTCGGCCTCGCCGGACAGATCGTGGTTTCCGAGGGCGGGACTTCTTTTCGCCTCGCATACGGCGGGGCCGCAATCCCGGTCACGATACCCACGATGGGGATGCACCACGCGCAAAATGCCCTGGCCGCGGCCGCGGCCGCCTTCGGGATGGGGGCGACCGCCGATGAGGTCCGATCCGGCCTGGCCGCCTACGAGCCGATAAAGCAGCGTATGCAGTGCATCCGGCTCGCAAACGGTTGCGTTGTGATAGACGACACCTACAATGCAAATCCGGGATCGCTCATGGCGGCCGTGGAAGCGGTGGTGGCCGCGTGTCCCGGAAAGCCCTTCGTTGCCGTTCTCGGTGAGATGCGCGAGCTTGGCCCCGAGAGCCCCTCGCTTCATTTCGACGCGGGGAGGAAGATCGGCGCGGTAAAGCCCAGCCTGCTGGTGACCCTGGGCGAGATGGGGGCCGAGATCGTAAAGGGGGCCGGGGCGGCCGGCGTGGACGCCGCGCTTTGCTTTCACGCGCGGAGCCACGAGGAGGCCGTCGCCTATCTTCGCCGGAGTCTGCCCGAGTGCGCCTGGATTTTGGTGAAAGGGTCCCGCTCGATGGCGATGGAAAGAATCGTGGAAGGAATCACCAGGGGCTGCGATGAGTGATGCCGCAAATTCGAAGATCGCGGCTGAAAGCCGCTCCCACGCCGGGAAGCACAACGTGCTGGTAGTCGGGCTCGGGGTGTCCGGCCGCGCCGTGTGCGCCCTGCTTCGCAGCCGGGGAGCGGAAGTGATCGCAACCGACATCCGGCAGCGCGCGGCCTTCAACGGCGCGCTGGACGGCCTCGATGCCGCGGGGTGCGCCTTGAGGCTCGGGAGTCACCGGATCGAAGATTTCACCGGGGCCGACCAGATCATCGTCAGCCCCGGCATTCCGCTGGATATCGAACCGCTCGAAGCGGCTCGGCGGGCGGGAAGGGAGATTATCGGCGAGTTGGAGTGGGCGTGGCGCCAGGTGGACCTGCCGGTTCTCGCCGTTACGGGCACGAACGGCAAGACCACGACGACGGCGCTCATCGGCAGGATGCTCGAACTCGCGGGCCGAAAACCTTTTGTCGGGGGAAACATCGGGACGCCGCTCAGCCGGTGGATAGAGACCGGAGAAAAGGCGGACATCCTGGTCCTCGAAATCAGCAGCTTTCAGCTCGATACCGCTCCCCTGTTCTGCCCGGACGTCGGCGTCCTGCTAAATATCACCGAGGACCACCTCGACCGGTATGAGAGTTTTGCCGCGTACGCGGACTCGAAGCTGTCGATCTTCCGCCGCCAGGACGGCGGCAAGTTCGCGATTGTGAACGGAGACGATCCCCTCTGCCGCGAAAGAATTTCGCAAATCCCGGGGAAAGTCCTCGTCTTCAGCGGTTCGGACCCCGCCGCCAACGCCCGCGTCCGGGGAGACGCCATCCGGGTGGAAATTCCCGGCAAGGAACCGTTCGAGCTGAGTCTATCCGGCGCGAAACTCCAAGGCGCGCACAACCGCGAAAACATCATGGCCGCGGCGCTGGCGGCATCGGCCGTCGGGGTCGGTGTCTCGGCCATCCAGGCGGCAATCGATTCCTTCGGAGGCTTCGCCCACCGGGTCGAATGGGTGCGCGGCAGGCGCGGGGTCGATTTCTACGACGATTCGAAGGGCACCAATGTCGGCGCGGTGGTGAAGGCGCTCGAAGGATTCGACCGGCCCGTGCATCTTCTGCTCGGCGGAAGGGACAAGCTCGGGTCCTACAAGCCCATTGCGCGGGCGCTCGGGGCGAGAGGCAAGGGGATTTTCGCCTACGGCGAGGCCGGCCCGAGAATATACGAGCAGCTGCGAAAAGACTTCCCGGCCGCCCGGTGTTTTCCCGACCTGGCATCGGCTTTTGCCGAGGCGGTCGGGTCGGCGCTACCCGGCGAGGTGGTGCTGCTCTCGCCCGCATGCTCCTCGTTCGACCAGTACGGGAGCTACGCGGAGCGTGGAGACCATTTCAAAAGGCTGGTGGCGGAATTGGAAGAGTGAGAAGAACGGATGCTGGATGTTGGATGTTGGATCTTGGATGGCGGGGGTAGCCGGCTGACAGGTCCAAACAGACAGTCGAGCATCCAATATTTTACATCCAACACCTAACATCGAATATCCGACATCAAAACGCGAGAAGGAACAATGACCAGGCCGGCGGCGGACGCACCCGCATCCATGATGAGCACAAGTCCCAGGGAAAAGCAGGGCATCACCTGGAAGCCCCTTTCCCTCGAGGTGCAGTTGTGGATCGAGGTGTCGCTCCTGGTCGCATTTGGCTTTATCATGATCTACAGCGCCAGTTCCATTCCCGCGCTCAAGAAATTCTCCGACGCCAACCATTACATGAAGCGCCAGCTCCTGTGCATTGGGCTGGGGCTTCCGATCATCCTGGTGATAAGCCGCACCTCTTACCGCATTTACAAAGAATATGCCGGAATCATTCTACTCATCACCCTGGCCGCTCTCGCGGTGGTCCTGGTTCCGGGCATCGGAGCGGAAATCAACAACGCCCGGCGCTGGTTTCGAATCGGAAGTTTTCTCATCCAGCCGGCCGAGTTCGCCAAGGTCGTCTGGGTGCTTTTCCTGGCCTGCTCGCTCGTGAAGAAACAGGACCGCATCAGGCAGGCGCGGGTGAGCTTCTGGCCGCACCTGGTTCTGTGCGGCGTGATGAGCGCCCTGCTGCTCAAAGAGCCCGACTTCGGGACCACCTTCATGATCGCCATCCTTACCACCATTATGCTGGCGGTCGGGGGCGTCCCGTGCCGTAATTTTTTCTACCTCGTTCCGGTGGCGGTGGGCGGTTTCTACCGGTTCGTATACATGGTCCCGTACCGGCGCGAGCGCATAACGGCATTTCTCAATCCCTGGATCGATCCTCTCGATTCCGGCTACCAGCTCATACAGGCCTGGATTGCCGTCGGCTCCGGGGGTATTTTCGGCAAAGGCCTGGGAGCGGGCACGCAGAAGCTCTTTTATCTTCCCGAATCCTACACCGATTTCATCATGGCGGTGGTCGGCGAGGAACTCGGTTTTGTCGGCATTCTCCTGATCTGCGTTCTCTTTTTCTTCCTGTTCCGGACCGGGCTTCAGATATCGAGGCAGGCCCCCGATCTCCATGGAAGCCTCCTCGCGCTCGGCCTCACGATGCTGCTCTCGCTCCAGGCGCTGCTCAACATGGGAGTCGTCCTGGGGCTGGTCCCGACCAAGGGGATGCCCCTCCCCTTCATCTCTTACGGGGGCAGCGCCTTCACCGCCAACTGTATCGCGGTGGGCCTGCTCATGAGTATAGCGAGGAGCGGCGAAAAGCGGATGGAAAAAGATGTTTAAACGGTATCAGCGCATACACTTTATCGGCATCGGCGGAATCGGAATGAGCGGCATAGCCGAGTTGCTGTTAAACCTGGGCTACAAGGTGAGCGGCTCGGACCAGAAGACCTCCGATCTCACGGCCCGCCTCGCCTCGCTCGGCGCGACCATCCACGCCGGGCACGATCCTGAAAACGTCCGGGGGGCCGACGTCGTGGTGGTCTCCTCGGCGATATCCGAGGAAAAC
This sequence comes from Syntrophobacteraceae bacterium, assembly GCA_049300095.1. GTDB lineage: Bacteria > Desulfobacterota > Syntrophobacteria > Syntrophobacterales > Syntrophobacteraceae > SbD1. The sequence goes on along the minus strand of JBAQYM010000164.1, from coordinate 34,025 downwards.
CCCGAACTGGCGGCCGCCCGCAGGTTCCCCAAGGTCCCGGTGATCCGCCGGGCCGAAATGCTCGCCGAGCTGATGCGCCTGAAATACTCGGTGCTCGTCGCCGGGGCGCACGGGAAGACCACGACGACCTCGATGGTCTCGACCGTGCTCACGCGAGGAGGTCTTGACCCCACGGTGGTAATCGGCGGAAGGCTCAACGCATGGGGCGTGAACGCAAAGCTGGGAACGGGCGAGTTCATGGTGGCCGAAGCCGACGAGAGCGACGGCACCTTCCTGCTCCTTCCCCCGACCATTGCCGTGGTGACCAACATCGACCTCGAGCACCTCGATTATTACCGCGACCTGGACCATATCCTCGAGACGTTTCTGCGGTTCATAAACAAGGTCCCCTTCTACGGCCAGGCCGTGCTGTGCCTCGAAGACGAAAACATCCAGGCCATTTTGCCCAGGGTCGAGAAGCGCTTCGTCACCTACGGATTTTCGTCGCAAGCGGACTTCCAGGCGCGGGATGTCCGCACGAGCGGCCTATCGAGCACCTACCGGGCCTTTTACCAGGGAGAAGAGATCGGCGAGATGGAAATCACCATCCCCGGCCGCCACAATGTGCTCAACTCGCTTGCGGCCGTCGCCGTGGCGCACGAACTGGAGATCGCCTGGCCGGCGGTGCGGGCCGGGCTTCGGGATATGACGGGGGTGCAGCGCCGGTTCCAGATCAAGGGGGAGAGCCGGGGCGTGCTCGTTCTCGACGACTATGGACACCATCCGACGGAGATCCGCGCCGTGCTGGAAACCCTTGCGAGCTGCTACCCCGACCGCAGGCGGATCGTGGTCTTCCAGCCGCACCGCTACACCAGGACCCAGGCGCTCATGGAGCAGTTCTCCCGCTGTTTTTACCACTCGGACGTGCTCCTGCTGACGGAAATCTACGCGGCCAGCGAGAAACCCATTCCGGGAATCACCGGGGCCCGGCTGGTCGAAGAAATAGCCGCCCACGGCCACCACGACCTCCATTTTTGCCCGACCCCCGATGAGATGCTGGAAAAGCTGACCTCGATAATGCTTCCGGGCGACGTCGTGATAACGCTTGGGGCCGGAAACGTCTGGCAGATAGGAGAGGCGCTGCTCGAGAAATTAAAGGACCCGAGATAGTCGGACAAGAGGGGGAAGGCGAATGCGGATGCAAATGCTTGCCAGACCCGATTACCGAAGGATGAGACTGCGAAAGATGCGTATCAGCTCCGTTCTAAGAGCGCTGCCCGATGTCGAGCTGCGCTGGGATGAACCGCTCTCGAGGCACACCACCTTCCGGGTCGGGGGACCGGTTCAATGCCTGGCGCGTCCCCGGAGCGAAAAGGCGCTCGCGATCCTGCTGAACGAAGTGCGCGAACGGGACATCCCTCTCATCGTCCTCGGCGGCGGAAGCAACGTGCTGCCCCCGGACGGCCCGCTCGACGCCATGGTCCTTCAACTCAACCTTTCATGCAACAAGCTCTTCCGTTTCCACGAGAGTGGCGGCGGCGTGACTTTTCTCTATTCCGGCGCCGGGGTCGGGCTCCAGGAAGTGCTGCGCTACTGCCTTCGCGGCGAACTCGAAGGGTTGGAACCCCTGGCCGGAATTCCCGGAACGGTGGGCGGGGCGCTGGTCATGAACGCCGGGACCCCGTCCGGGTGCATCTCGGACATACTGCTCTGGATCGACCTGGTGGACGAGGGCGGAGAGAAGCGCCGGGTCCCCCGGGACGATCTTTCCCCGGCATACCGCTCGATGGGGCTCCGGGAGGGGGTCGTCGTAGTGGGCGGCTGCTTCAGCCTGAAAAAGGGCTCGGGCGAGGCCCAGAGGGCCCGTGTGAAAGAAATTCTCGAGCGCCGAAAAAAAATTCAGCCTCTCAGTTTTCCCTCGGCCGGTTCCATTTTTAGGAATCCTCCCGGCCATGCGGCCTGGGAACTCATAGAAAAGGCCGGCATGAAAGGCTTGCGGGTGGGCGACGCGGAAGTCTCACACAAACACGCGAACTGGATAATCAACCGGGGAAATGCAAGGTCGTCGGATATCATGGAACTTATTAGGAAAATAGAAAAGGAAGTTTTCGGAACTTTTGGCGTGCGTTTAGAGCGAGAAATCCGTATACTGGGCCAATCCTGAAAGAACCCGACCAGATGACAAAATCCAGGAAAAAGAAGCGCAATCAGTACCGAGAGAACAGGATCAGGATCCTTAAGCGGAAAATTCGCGGCGTTTGGCCGATTTTGGCAATTTGTGGCGGATTTTGCCTGGTTCTTTTTTTGAGTGCGGGCCTGTCGCGGCTTTACCACTCGCTCCTGGATGCTCCGTGGCTGAAGGTCGAGGAGATCGAAATCGCCGGTCTCAAGAGTCTCGAAAGAACCAAGATTTTGGACTCGATGGGGGTGAGCAGGGGTGAGTGTATCCTGAACCTCAGGATGGGGCCCGTCGCCGAACGCCTCAAGGCCCTTCCGACGGTTAAGTCGGCTTCCGTGCGACTCGACCTGCCCGGGCGAATCGTAGTGGAAATAGCCGAAAAAGAGCCTCTGGCGCTGGTAAAAGGCAACGATTTCTACCTGATGGATGAGAACGGCATGCTGATCGCGCGCGCGCTTCCCGAGGAGAACCGGCGCCTGGTCCTCATCACCGGGCTGTGCGGCCCCAAACTCAAGGAGGGGGATTCGATCCCGGCACGGCATCTCGGACGGGTAAAAGAGGTCATATCGGCGCTCAATGAGGCGCGGCACTGGCTCCCGGCAAGCTCGGTAAAGGAATGCCGGTGGGACCCAGGCGGCGTCACCCTCGTCTTGGGCGAAAGGGGAGTTCCCGTCGAAATCGGCCAGGAGAATGTATCCCGCAAACTCGCCCGGCTAAAGAAGGTCATAGCCACCCTGGACGAGCGGCAGTGGAGGGAGCTTGTAACGAGGATAGATCTCGATTACCCTGACAGGGCATATCTCGACGGCCGGTTCCCGGTCCCCAGGACGGTTCCGGGACAAGGGAAACAGGCAAGTTGAAGCGGTCGGCCTTCAGCGATCTACCATAAGGGGCGCGGGGCTCATGGCTGATCACTGATGGCCGACGGCTGGTTCATCCATATTCGGCGACCGACATGCGATTGAAAGTCTGAAAGGAATGCGATGGGAAAACGAGAGGAACTGATCGTCGGTCTCGACCTTGGAACCACGAAAGTCTGTGCCGTCGTCGGAGAGGTTACCCGTGAAGGGATGGACATCGTGGGGGTCGGCACCTATCCGTCCGCGGGGCTGCGGGGCGGGGTGGTTGTCAATATCGACCAGACGGTCCATTCCATAAAGAAGGCCGTGGAAGAAGCCGAACTCATGGCCGGGTGCGAGATTTCGTCGGTTTTCGCCGGAGTGGCCGGCACCCACGTGCAGAGCCTCAACAGCCACGGGGTGATCGCGATAAAGAACCGGGAAGTGACCCAGTCGGATGTCGAGAGGGTGCTCGACGCGGCAAAAACGGTCGCCCTCCCCTTCGACCGGCAGATCCTCCACGTGCTCCCGCAGCAATACATCGTGGACGACCAGGAAGGGATCCACCACCCGATCGGCATGGCCGGGGTGCGGCTCGAAGCGAAGGTGCACATCATAACGGGCATGTGCAGCGCGGTGCAAAACATCATCAAATGCTGCGAGCGGGCCGAACTCCGGGTGCACGACGTGGTGCTCGAATCCCTTGCGTCGAGCGAAGCGGTGCTCGATTTGGACGAAAAGCAGCTCGGGGTCGCGCTGATAGACATCGGGGGCGGGACGAGCGAAATCGCCGTTTTCCAGAATAACGCCATCCGCCACTCGACGGTGGTGGGCCTCGGGGGAAACCACATCACCTCGGACATATCCGTCGGGCTGCGGTGTTCGATGGACGAGGCGGAAAAGATAAAGAAAAAGTACGGCAACGCGCTGGTCGAGATGGTCAACCAGCAGGACATAATCGAGGTGGGGTCGGTCGGCGGGCAGAAGCCCCGTCAGCTTGCCCAGTCAATCCTTACGCAGATAATCGAGGCGCGGGTAAAGGAGATCCTGGACATCATCGAGTGGGAACTGGTCCGGTCGGGGTTTATCGAATCCCTGCACGCGGGCGTTGTGCTGACGGGAGGGGTATCGCTTCTTCCGGGCATTCGCGAGCTGGCGGAACGGGTGTTCGACGTGCCGGTGCGGATCGGGGTTCCTTACAGTTTCGGCGGGCTGGGGGACGTGGTGAAAAACCCCATCTATTCGACGGCCGCCGGACTGCTGCTCTATGGAAAGGAACTCGGGGGGGGAATGCCCATGAGGGTTTCCCGCGGGAAATTCGGGTCGATTATCGAGACGCTCAAGCGCTGGTACAAGGACTTCTGGTAGAAGGCGCGGCGCCCGCGCCGAAGTTCGGGGCGGGGGAGCGCGAGCGGTCTCGAAACGGTTGCAGTGACTTTCACCGCGGAGAACGCGGAGGACGCGGAGGAAAAGACAGGGAGAAAATAAGAGGCAATAAACAGCTTTCTGTTTTTCTTCCAGTTTTTCCCTCTGCTTTTTCTCAGCGTTCTCCGCGGTGAACCATAAACGATTATAAAGGGCGGCTTTCAGGCGGAGATATTATGGCGAGGAAAGAGACAAAGAGGGGAAAGGACAGGATGACTCAGATGACAATGGATTACGCCGGAGTGAGCAGCAGGGCGAAGATCACCGTACTGGGTATCGGTGGCGGGGGCGGCAATGCCATTAACAACATGATCACGTCAGGGCTCGAGGGGGTCCAGTTCATCGCCGCCAACACCGACTGGCAGGTGCTGGAGAGAAATCTCGCGCCGGTAAAGATTCAGCTTGGGACCAATCTCACCAAAGGGCTGGGGGCGGGTGGACAGCCGGAAGTGGGGGCCAAGGCGACCCAGGAAGACCTGGACAAGATTCGCGAAGCGGTAAGCGGCAGCGACATGGTTTTCATTACGGCCGGCCTCGGGGGGGGCACCGGCACCGGCGGCGCTCCGATAGCCGCGCAGATCTGCAAGGAAATGGGCGCCCTGACGGTGGCGGTTGTAACCAAGCCGTTCATGGTCGAGGGCAAAGTCCGCATCCGCAACGCCGACGACGGCCTGAAATCGCTCCAGGAAACCGTCGACACCCTCATCACCATCCCGAACAACCGTCTTCTGTGCCTGGCCGACAGGCGCTCGACCTTCCTCGAAATGATAAAGCGGGCCGACGACGTGCTCCTCTACGCGGTAAAGGGCATCTCGGACCTGATAGTCAAGCAGGGCTATATCAACGTCGACTTTAACGACGTGAAGACGGTCATGGGCGAAATGGGGCTCGCCCTGATGGGGACCGGCGTCGCGCGCGGCGAGAACCGGGCCTCCCAGGCCGTTCAGCAGGCCATATCGAGTCCGCTCCTCGAAGACATTTCGATCCACGGCGCCCGAGCCGCGCTCATCAACATCTCGGCCGGCCCGGACCTCGGGATGCACGAATTCGAGGAAGCCCTCTCGATCATCCAGAAAGAGGTGAACGAGGACGCCAACATCATCCTGGGCATGGTGATGGACGAATCCATGCAGGACGAAATCCGCGTGACCGTCATCGCTACCGGCATCGGCAAGGTCGAGCAGGCAAAACGGGTCGACGCCTCGACGGTGCGGCCCCTGCGCCGCCTCAAGCCCGAGGGGATGATCCCGGACCTTAACTACGACTATCTCCAGATCCCGGCCCATGTGCGCCAGCGCATCCCCAAGGGGGAAATCGCCCAGACCCCCGAGCCCGCCGAAACCGACGAGCAGCAGCCCAGAAGGCGGACCCTTCTCCAGATGATAACGGGCGGCGGCAGGGCCCGCGACGAGGAAGACCTGAGCATCCCCACTTTCATTCGCAGGCAGGCGGACTGATCGCATGACGGTGAGCGGTGAGCAGTGAAGAGTGAGCAGTAAGCGGTGAGCCGTGAGCGGTGAAGAGTGAGCAGTAAGCGGTGAGCAGTGAGCGGCGAAGAGTGAAGAGTGAATAATCCCTCCCCCGCTTCCCCGGGGGAGGGTGTTTTCCCGGCGATTCCTTCGCCGGTCCGCACCCTCCGGCCTAAAAGGCCATCAACCCGATTACATCACGATTACGATAACGTATCCCGATCCGGAAAACGGTTCTACTGCGGGAACGACATTGTTAAGTGTCTGATCGTAAAGCGGCATCAAATGGGCCGGGACCAGATCAGATTGCCCCCCGTCCGCTGTGGGAGCGGCTTGCAGCCGCGACGGCCGGGCAATACCCATCGATCTCCGGTGAACGGAAGCAAAGAGATCGCGGCTGCAAGCCGCTCCCACACCCCGTTGCCCTCGTCCCGAATTCGAACCGGTTGACCAGTCGCGACTTTCCTCCAATGAGGCAACCCACACCCCGTTGCCCGCGTCATCAATTCGGACAGGCATTATGTCCCCGGCATCATTCCAATCCCCGGCGCCCGGGTTAACATCGACAGGATATTGACCATTTTCGGTCAAATTTTAGACAAAAATCGTCTCTGCGGCGACCCGGTGCGACATGTTCGGATTTTTGCCGATGCTCGTCTTGTGGAAACGAATTGCAGCGCATGCGCCGTATCGCGAAGGCCGCGGCGAAGGCGGGGACCTGTTCGCGGGACTACGATAGAGGGGGAGTGCGCATGTCGCGTCAAGTGGCATGGACGTTGCACTTTTGGCCTGAGCCGATTATGCTTCCACGAAACATAGGGAGGGGGACCCTGAAATGCGCGCGAAGTCAAAGAATTGCCTCCTGTCCGGCACGAGAGGTTATACCCTTGTCGAATTGATGGTGGTGGTCAGCATCCTCGCTATTTTGGCTTCCGTGGCCGTACCGGCCTACATCAATTATGTTAATAGATCGAAGCAGAGCGAGGCCGCGGGTACCCTGCTGACGGCGCGTCTCGAGATGGAGGAGTTTTACACCGACAACAGGCGATATCCCAGTACGATACAATGCCTGCCCTCCTTCGTCGCCAACGCTAATACGAGTTGCCTGTCCAACTGCGCCGCCTGTCCTGCCGATGGCGCTGTCCGCAAGCTGAGGTATTACACATTTTATGTGGCCCCGCCGGTCGGGACTAACCCTCTCTACTACCAGATCGCCGCAACGAGGAAAATCTATGCCTGGGCCGCGACGGACAATTTGACGATCAGCGCGAACACCGACACACCAACGGTTACCAATACGAGCGCATTGGGTTTTTCGGTGTTCAAGTGGTTGTTTCAGTAATTGCGTGACCGGCAGTGAGGCCCGCGGACATTTCGATCACACGGGAATAAATACGGGGGACGCTCCCGGTGGAAAACCGGCCGTTGTTTAAATCTCCAGGTTGATTTCAAGTGAGCATCAAGGAAATTCTTATGACCGGATTTAGCACCCTTCGCATCGTGATTTTGCATGTGGGGCTTCTTGTCTGCTTTTCAAGCGCGGCAATCGCGGAGGTGCTGGATTACGCCGTCCGCGAATCCGCCCCCGCGGAGCAGGGGAAAACGCAAAGCCCCGTTGTTCTTCCGGCCAAGAAGAAGGTTATCAACGTCATCATCGACAAGATGGAAAACGGCTATATCTATACCAAAGACGGCAGGGCATATCAGGTCGGCGGCGGCGTCAGGGTAATCGACAATTCGAAATCGGCAAGCAAGATGAAGATAGCGGAACTGGTCTACCAGGGAAGTACGCTGATCACCGTAACGATAAAATAATGAATCATACGTCCAGGCGCGTCGTTGTAGAGGAAAAGCACATGAGGCGAACACTGGTATGCGTTATGTTGGTCGCTTTCCTGCAGGCCGTTTTGCCGCCGGCGGGAGAGCCGGCCGGCCCTTGCGGCAATGCCCTCACGCCCCCCTTCATCGCGAATGCGACCAAACCGAATATCCTGATCATCCTCGATAACTCCAACAGCATGGATGAGGACTTTTACGGCAACGCGGTAGGCTCCTATTCTCCGGCCAGCAAATCGGTGGTTGCAAAAAAAGCGATCAGGGACTTGATAACGCAGCTTCAGCCCAAGATCAATGCCGGTCTGATGACCTACAACCTGCCCTCGGGCTCGGGCGCTTCGGGTGTAGTGAGTAATTACCTCTATAACAGCGCCTACTTTGGGACCTATAACTCCGCCGCATACTGCGCGGACCCGCCGCAGGAATGCGTGGATTACTGCATAACGGAAGACGCGGCCAAGAAGAGCGCCTGCGAGGCCGCATGCCCGGGACTTGACGCCGCTTATCGGGACGCCATAATAACCAATGCCGCGGCCAACAGTCAGACTCGGCAGACGTATTGCCCGCTGATCTATCCCAAGACGCAGCGGAAGATAAATCCCACCGACCCCTCCCGCTATATCTATTACAAGGGCGCCTACCCGACTTATACGGGCTCCGATTTGGGGGATTATTATTTCCGCTACGCGGGGACCGACTGCTCGGGCACTTATTACGTTCCATGGAATAATCCGCCATACACCTACAAGCAATACACGTCCAAGACGGGAACAGCCGATAATTTCGCGGGCTACACCGGCTATTTCAGCACCGGGACCTACGGACCGAGCGACAGTGACAAGGCCCTGGGGTATTACAACTTCGGGCCCCGGAGGTATTCTTACTATATCGGGGATACATGGTTCAGCAACGCTGCCGCTCCGACCTCGCAGATGGGCTACCTCAAAGCTCCGGTAGGCGCCCTCGACAACACGACCCACTTCGATAAGGTCTATGACGTGCTCGCTCCCAAGGAAAACGACAGCGCGGGTTATATGAGCTGTACGGCCAGCGACAAGGACACCTGTTCCTACATTGTAAACGCCGGGCTCACGCCGACCGCCGGCACGCTGAAGACGGCGTATAATTACTTCAACGGGGCCTATTCCACCACGAAGTACTGCTACGACAGCGCGGGCTGGACCAACGGCCAGACCTGTTCCAGCACCTCCGGCTGCACCTCCCCGTTTAATGCGAGTTGCACCGTCACGAAAAGCCCCATCAAGTCAAAATGCCAGAAAAACTACATAATCTACGTCACCGACGGCCTGCCGAGCACCAACCTGGCCGGCCAGTCAACCATAGACGTCGCGAGCCTCATGCCCGAGGTGATAACCCAGCTCAACAACCTCAAGACAGGGGTAACGCGCAACGTTGACGGGGCCAACCGCACCTTTCCGATCAAGACGTACGTCCTGGGAGTGGGGCTTACCGCGCAGGCCAAGACGAAGCTCGATCAGATGGCGGTGGCCGGCGGCACCGCGACCGCGAGCGGACACGCGTATTATGCCGACAATCCGACCCAGTTGACCGACGCCCTGCAAACCATCGTCACCGACCTGCTCGCGCGGGTTGCCTCGGGGAGTTCCATTTCGATCCTCTCCGAGGGCCAGACCCACATGGGCGCCAACATGCTGCAGGGGGTCTTTTATCCGACCAAGTATTTCGGATCGACGGTCATAAACTGGCCCGGCTACCTGTATGATTATTGGTTCTATAACACGAAGACGCTGAACAACATTCGGGAGGACACCGTACACGACTACATACTGGCGCTTGCTCAGGACAACGGGTTGACTTTCCTCTTCGACGACCAGAACGGCCTGTCGGTGAGCCGGAAATCGGACCCGACCGGGTCCGGTGACCCCAGCCAGCCTGTCGATACCGTCGACCTGGATGCCCTGAACCCCATCTGGGAAGCCGGCAAGCAGCTTTTCAAAACACTTGCGGGGGACCGGAGGATTTTTATCTCCGACAGCAATTTGATCGTGGGCACCAAGAAGACGGGTGATTTCGCCGATGCAAATGCCGCCCTCACCACGCCGGGCTCCTCGCCTCTGGGCCTCACGGCGAATATCGATCCCTGCCTCGCGGGGGCCAACGACACGGCCACTCTGCGGAACCTGATAAACTACGTGCGCGGCGACGACAGCTTCGCCACCTGCAGAAAAAGGACCGTGGGGCTTTGTTCCAACGGGACCGATCTCAACGGCCAGCCGTGCGCCGTGAACGGCGATTGCACGATCTCCGGGTTCTCGGTATGCCAGCAAGGCGTGTGGAAACTCGGAGACATCGTTTACTCCACGCCCAAGGTTCAGACCGATTATAAATATTGCTCGAATGGGTCGGTCTTCAACGACGTCTCCTGCCTGTCGGACGCCGATTGCACCTCCGCCCCTTACAGCTCCTGTCAGAAAAAGGAAAATGTCATCTTTGTCGGCGCAAACGACGGGATGTTGCACGCCTTTAAATCCGGAATAGAATCCAACGTGGGACTGAACGCGGGGAACCACGAGGTCGAAAAACTGATCGGGATACCGACCTCGGATATGGGCAAGGAATTGTGGGCCTTCATTCCCAGAAACAGCCTTCCTTATCTGCGGTGCCTTGCGATTCCTCCGCCGGGCTCCTGCCATCTCTACTACAGTGATTTGAGCCCGTATCTGACGCGAATGAACGTGGGCGGGGCGAGCAGGATTATCCTGATCGGCGGCATGAGGCTGGGGGGGGCGGCCCTGGATGCGACGGGCAACAAATACTGTTTCGACGGTTCCTCTCCCACGCCGATCTCGAACGGTCAGACCTGCGGCGATGTCTCGACCTGCCTTACCCCGCCCTACACCGCATCCTGCACGAGTTCACTCCATTTCAACGCGCCGGCGGACACGTGCGGTCCGGTACAGTGCTCGGACCCCAATACATGCTACAACCCTCCCGGCTGCACCGGACTTTCCTCCTACTATGCCCTTGATATCACCGACGTCGAATCCCCGCGGCTCCTCTGGGAGTTCAGCCATCCCATGCTGGGATACTCTTATTCGGGACCGGCCGTCATTCACAAGTGGGCGGACCCGGCAACAAAGACCGGCGACAGATATTACGTGATGTTCGCCTCGGGTCCCACGGACGCGATCAACGGCAGTTCGATCCAGAATGTGAAGTCCTTCGTCCTGAGCCTGGATGCCAACCTCGGGATAGGCAGCGTGTACGTGAAGGACTTTGGAGAAAACGCCAAGAAAGGTTTCGGCGGGAGGCTCTTTACAAACGGGCTCGATGTGAACGTGGACGGCTTCACGGATTTCGTCTTTTTCGGGTACGGATATTCTTCGAGCGGGAACCCGGGGGACTGGAAGGGCGGGATCGCTAAAATCAACACGAATTATTTCGACAGCGGCGACACGGCGGTCAATAACCGGACATTTGCCCTGGATGCGACGCGGTGGGACTATGATATTTCGAACTACAGCAACATAGCGCAATTGCCCATAACCGCCAAAATCGAGACCATGCAGTGTTTCAACCAGTGGTATCTCTACGGGGGAACGGGCAGGTACTTCTTTCCAATGGACGACTACGGGCCGTCCGGTGTCTCGGGCAAGAACTTCATCATGGGAACGCCGTTCATGTGCAACGAAAACAACCAGGGCTGCACGAACATCAACTCGCTGAACAAGAACACAAGCGCCTGCACGAACCTGACAAAGGCGCAGACCGATTCGAGTTTTTGGGACAAGGCGGGCTGGCAGTATATGCTGAACGATGCCGAGGGTGTTTATCTCAGGGAGAGAATGACCACGGACCCCGTTACATCCAACACCAACAAGGTGTTTTTCACCACGGCCGAACCGACGGGCGATGCCTGCGGCTACGGCGGCAGGTCCCGCGTCTGGGGCCTTAACTGCGCCACCGGGGCCGCGCTTTCCGATACGACCTGCGCGGGGTTCGGGGTGTCCGATATGACCGGCACCCTCTATCTGCAGACCTCGACCGGGGCGATTAACAAGATCGATCCGACCAGTTCGTTCACCGATGGGAGCACGGGCCACAGGACAACGGACTGGATGGTCGGAATGCCGCCCGAGAATGCGCCGCCGCTCGTTCTTCCGGCCGCTCCGGCGAGATCGGGCCAGATCATCCACTGGATCGAAAAATGAGCAACAAACGCGGCTTCACTCTCATAGAAACAATGGTGGTGGTGGGAATAATCATCACGCTGCTCGCGTGGGGCGTGCCGGCCTTTTCGACCTGGAAGAAAAAACACGATATCGAAAGCCAGATATACAGCCTGTACGGCAATCTCCAGCTTGCCCGGATGACCGCTTACAGCCGGAAGACCGTGTCGGGTGTGTGGTGGACCGGGGGCGCGACTGTTAACTCTTACCAGGTAAGAATAGACGGAAATAACGACGGCGATGTCAATGACGCCCTGGGTACTGATGTGCAAGCGGGGGCGATGATAACCCCCATTCCCCCTATCACGGCTTCTGCTGCCCAAACCTCCGTGAGTTTTGACGGCAGGGGTTTTCTCAACCCCAACAATGCGATCGTTTTCAGTATCCCGTCCAATACCGGGGCGGCCGTGGACTGCGTGTGGGTCACGAGCACGAGAATAACGACCGGGAGAATGAATGGGGCCAATTGCGAGCCGGAAGGACGGAAATAACGGGAGAACGAATGGGGCCGATTGCGTGCCGCAATAATAAGGGCTTTACCCTTGTGGAAGTCCTGGTCGCCCTGGTCATCCTGGCGCTCGGGCTCCTGGGCTCGCTTGTGGGCGTCATGGCGGCGCTTGACAGCAACCTGGGAAATGTGATGCGCCTCGAGGCGATAAAAATCGCGCAGGAACGGGCGGAGGAGGCCCGAAACATGCCCTATGCCTCGATCCAGACCATTGCGTCTCCCCAGACCGTATCGAGGCAGGTCAGAAAGTCGATGGCGAGCTTTACGGTCACCACGGTCAAGACGGCCGCCGCCGGCTACACGCCCTTCGGCATGACGAAGCTCACGATAACGGTCCAGTGGGCGTTTAAGAACAGGGGCCATTCGTATGTCCTGGAAACGGTTGTGAGGGAGTCTATCAAGTGAGCAGGCAAAAGGGCATGACTCTGATCGAACTGCTGGTCAGCCTCACGATCATCCTGATTGTCACGGGGGCGGCAACCGCGGCGTACTTGAAGCTCCTGAGGGGATACAAGACCCAGAGCAAGGTGTCCCAGAGCTACATGGCGAACCTGACGGGGCTCGAAATGTTGCGCTACGACATCCAGATGGCGGGGTTCGGGCTGCCCGCGAGCCTGTTTGCGGGAACCACATACTTCGAGGCCGTCTCGGACGTATTTCCCACATCCTATAATCCCTCCAACCTCAACGATTCGACCACGGCGGTCCCGCGCCCCATGGTCACCCTGGACAACACCGGGCGAAACGGTTCCGATATCCTTGCCGTCAAGTCGTCGGTTGCCAACATCAATACCGCGAGCAAAAAATGGTCCATGATCACCATGGTCGGGGTCACCCCCAAGGTCAAGGCCTGGGGTGGGGCAACCCTTGATGCAACCGCAGATTTCAACGACAACGGGGGTGGGAACCCCGACCAGTTCATCGTGCTCGACGGCGACGGCGCCCTGCTTCCGGCGCTCGGCGGTCCGTGGACCTGCTTCGCGTTCAACGGGAGCACTCCCGCCACCGGCTACTACAGCAATGCCACCCCCATCGCTTCCGGACTGGACAACGAGAAGGTCTACTTCATGCACGGCCTCGATACGAGCACCGACACGCACAGGATGCCGTTCAACCGGGTGGACTATTACCTGGACAGAGTCCCGGCCCAGTTTCCCAGGGCTTGCGCCGACAGCACGTACACGCTCTATCGCGGCGTCATCAACCAGGCCGACGGGAAGCAGCCCGCCGCCAACGCCACCCCCCTGATCGACTGCGTGCGGGATTTCCAGGTGGCGTTCGGCCTGGACAACAACGGGGACGGGTACGTGGACGGCTGGGTCCCCAATATTACGGGGAAAAGCGCCGCGACGATACGCACCGAGGTGCGCGAGGTGCGGGTATTCATTCTCTATCATGAAGGGACGGGCGATACGGGGAAAAGCCCCGATTTCAGGTCAACCGTCGCCATAAATCTCGGGGGCGCCGGCCCGCCCGTGCTGAGCAGTTTCACGCCGGCGGGGAAGGATGTCCAGTACCGGTGGAAAGTGCTCGAAATGGCCATCAAACCGATGAATTTGAAATAACAAAATGATGCGTGCCCTGAACAACGAAAAAGGACTGGCCCTGATCAGCACATTGATGCTTGTCGTGCTGGGGCTGGGGGTCGTGGCCACGCTGCTTCGCCTGGTGACCATGGAGACGAAGCTGGCCCGTCTCGAACAAAATTATTCGACCGCCCTGGACTCGGCAAAAGGCGGCGCGGATACCTTTATATTTTTGATCCAGAACGGAATCGCCTTGCCGCCGAACCCCGGAATCGGGACCGGGAACGAGACGCCACACCATTCCGGCCACTGTCTCAAAGTCAAAATGAACAATCCGACCTCATCCTGGTACGCCGCGGCGGAATGGACCGCAAACGGGTGTCCCACACTTGATTCCGGCGCGGCCACAAATCCGAACCCGACCGTCGAACCGGATGTCACCCTCTGGTTGTCCGGCTATAAGGTGGATTTCAAAGTTGTCGATACCTCGGAGACCGTCGGCCACATCCCTCCCCTTCCTCCCCCCTGCCAGGACGGCTGTTACTATTACACCGTCAACATCCGATCCCAGGCGCCCGGGACCAACGAGCGCGCGGACATTACCTTCGTCTACCGGTACGATAAATAATACGGGGTTGCAGTCGGTAGTCCGGGCAGTCAATGTATGGAAAGGCAGCTTGTTGCCCTGGCGCGACCGGGCGGGGATCAACGAGCTGTTGCCCAAATGCAAAAATTGCGGCAGGTGTGGCCAAAACAGGACGGAGGTTTCGCCGAAACAGGGCGGAGGTCTCCCCTCCCTTGGCGGGAGGGGCGGGGGGAGGGGGTCGTAAGTACTTGAACATTCAACACCCTCCCCTAACCCCTCCCATCGCAGGGAGGGGGACTCACGTCCGGCTCAATAGTCGCGCAACTTGAACATTTCCCCTGACCATGCGGACGAAAAATCTCATCGGGGACTCAAGTCCGGCTCAATAATCGCGCAACTTGAATATTTCTTTGGGCAACAGCCCGTTGATCCCCGCCCGGACTGCCCGGAGTTCTGATCTTTCCACCCGCGGGTGGCGCCCCAAACTGAAAAAGCCCCGGATCCGGGGCCTTTTTATTATGGAATTTCAACAAGTTGAAAAGTGGCTAATACTTCTTTTTGAATATGCAGGAAGCATAGATCTTTTTCCCCTCGTTGTCGTGGCAGTAGGTGCAGTTCTTTACCTTCCAGAAGTCACTGGCCTTGGAGTTGAGGAAGCTCGTAAAGTCCTGGTCAAACGTATCCGAGCCCGAGCTGAAAGTCTCAAACTTGTATTGATCTTCCATTAAATGCCTCCTTTCTCAGATCATTCATCCTTAATTCAACTTAAATGTGCGGCGGGCGATGTCAAGCGGGACCGGAAAGGGGGTCTTTTTCAAGGAACGGCGCGCCGTTTCCCGGCCGGCATTCGCGGTCGTGGGGGAGGCTCATGCGGCTTGATCGCAGGAAGGCGAAGGGGCTTGCGCGCAGAAAGTTTGAAACCCTGGCCATGTAGATGTCGGCATAGCGCTCGACCTGCCTCGCCAGGTGGCTCTTATCGATGCCCGTGCGCATGAGAAGGCCCCAGTTGGGGTTGAGGAGCTGGCCGGAAGCCTGCGCGAAAGGGGAGATCCTGGCGTCGATTTCGGCAATCCTGTCGTGCAGCTCCGCCATCCCGCGCTGGAATTCCTGGAGGTTTGTCCCGGGCAAATGGGGGCCGTAGCGCTTCTGTATGCGCTGGGCGAGGAGGCGCAGCGAACAATACTGCAACTCCATGCGCTCCTTTGCTTCCATCAGCGCGGCCAGCTCGGCCTGCTGAGACTCGAAGCGCTCCATCACTGCGATCTCCTCCTCGAGTTCCCGTATCACCAGCGCCGTTCGCCAGCGCAGAACGCTCTTCGAAACATTGACGTCAACGAAGATATGGTCGCCCACGTAGAGGATTTCTTCACCGGTCACTCCGAGACTCCGCTCGACCAGCCCCGCGTTCGCGCCCATGTAGACGCGGCCGGGCACGAGCGGCCCCCGGTGTTCGCGGAGCAGCCCGGCCTGCTCGTCCACCACCTCGAAGGCGGGCATGGGGAGGGAGAAGAAGTCGGGTTTTCTCGCCCCGACTATGATGATGTCGAACAGGTCGCGCCAGGTGCGGGATTTCGGCATGAACCGGTCGAACGCGTAGGCGAGCATCGGACCCGCGTAGGACCACTCGGAGTTGCTGATGAGAAGGATCTTCTTGCCGGCTTTTTTCTGATCGAGGAGGGTGAGCGGGATATCCTCGTCCGGCTCGACGAACTGGTCGGGGTCCGAGATAATCTCCGCCTTGAGCCTGCCTTCCATGTGCGCCTCGTCCGCGGCGCGCCGGATGCGCCGGAACAGGTCTTCATATCCCAGGCAGCCGGGGAGCGCCCCGCCATCGAGCAAATCGACGAGCTGCATGAAAAGGCACGCCTCGGAGATGGAAAAAAGGGTATTGAGGAAATGCCACCGGGGTTCGTTCAGGTCCACCAGGACACGCTGGTAGCTCCTGCGCTGCACGTCGAATTCCAGGGGCCTCGAGCCGTGGAAGGCGCGCTTTATGTAGCCGAACCGGTTTGCCTTCACCACGTTTCCGAGTTCGATGTCGATCACCAGGCCGCGCATCGCCAGGTCCGAATCGAACACGAGGTGCTCGACCGGCCAGCCGGCGCGGCGCAGCCCCTCCTTGACGTACCTGTAGGCGCGCTCCTCCCAGGACTGCATCCGGTAGTGGATGAGCGTGTAGTCCATGTCGTAGCCGATGGCGCGAACGGCGCCCAGGTTGAGCGTCCGGTTGCAGTATATGCCGTGCGGGACGTGCGAACACTTTGTTTCGGGCAAGATCGACTCCATTCCGGGATTATGCCTCCGGTCCAAGAATCTAATTATCGAATTCCAATCTTGGAAGCCGCAACAGTGAAATATCGAAAACGCTGCTGGCAAAACACTCGATTAGCCTATAAAATCAATGATGGGAATTTTAGGATTGAGGGATTGTGGGATTGAGGGATTGAGGGATTGAGATCGTGTTGTGGCAAGGTCTCCCGGGGTTGTTGCCCAAATGCAAGAGTTGCGACAATTGTGGCCAAAACAGGGTAGAGGTCTCCCCTCCCTTGGCGGGAGGGGCTGGGGGAGGGGGTCGTAAGTACTGGAAAATTCAACACCCTCCCCTAACCCCTCCCATCGAAGGGAGGGGGACTTACGTCCATCTCAATTGTCGCACGCGTGAATATGTATTTGGGCAACAGCCCCAGGAGACCACGCCACAACAGGGGGACTGGGGAACTGAGGGATTTCGATCAATCTCCTCAATCCCTCAATCCCCAAATCCCTCAATTCCTCAATCTCTCAATCCCTGAGTTCTTGAATTCCTAAATTCCTGCATCCTTCAACGGCCGGGGGAACATGGACGATCTACGGAGAAAAAAATACGTCTGCATTCACGGGCACTTCTACCAGCCTCCGCGGGAAAATCCGTGGCTGGAAGAAACCGAGCGCGAGGATTCCGCCATTCCTTACCACGACTGGAACGAGCGCATCAACATGGAGTGCTACCGGGCAAACACGGCGGCGCGCCTGGTGGACGAGGGCAACAGGATCCTCAATCTCAGGAACAACTACCGCCAGTTCAGCTTCAATTTCGGCCCGACGCTGATACAATGGCTCGAACGCCACGATCCCTGGGTCTATCAAGCCATTATCGACTCGGACAGGGAAAGCGTCAAGGAGCGCGGGGGCCACGGAAACGCCATAGCGCAGGTCTATAACCACGTCATCATGCCGCTGGCCAACCAGCGCGACAAGGTGACGCAGGTGCGGTGGGGCATTCGCGATTTCGAATCACGGTTCGGGAGGCGCCCCGAGGGGATGTGGCTTGCCGAGACCGCCGTGGACCGGAGCACCCTGGCGGTGCTGGCCGAGGCCGGAATTAAATTCACCATCCTGTCTCCCTACCAGGCCGCCCGCTGGCGCTTTATCGGAAAGGATGCCCAGTGGCGCGAAGCGCCGGGCGGGTCCATCCCGACCGGGCGCGCATACCGCTACGATTGCGGCGCGGGCAGATACATCCACATCTTCTTCTACGATGCCGCGCTTGCGCACGGGGTGGCCTTCGACCGCGTGCTCGAGCACAGCGGCAAGTTTCTGGCGCAAATCGACAGGAGCCACGACCGGCGCGACCCGGCGAGCGACGAGCCCTGGCTCGTGAACACCGCGACCGACGGCGAATCGTACGGCCATCATTTCAAGTTCGGCGACATGGCGCTTGCCGCCGCGTTCCAGGAACTCGAACGAGACCCGATGACCGAAGTCACCAATTACGGCTCGTTCCTCGAGGCTTTTCCGGTCGTCGCGGAAGCTGAAATCCTGGAAAACACCGCCTGGAGCTGCGCCCACGGGTTGGGAAGATGGAGCGCGGACTGCGGCTGCCACATCGGCGGGGAACCGAACTGGAACCAGAAGTGGAGGGGGCCTCTTCGGGCGGCGACCGAGTACGTCCGCGACGCCGTCGCGGTCCATTTTGAAAAAGAGATGAAGAAGCTCTGCCGGGACCCGTGGAGGACCAGAAACGAGTATATCGACGTCGTCCTGGCCCGGAAGCGGGCCCTGGAAAAATTTCTCCAAAAGCACATGAACGGCCCGGAGGCGTCCGGGCAGGCGTCGCGGTTTCTGGAACTTTGCGAGATGCAGCGCTATGCGCTCTACATGTTCACTTCCTGCGGGTGGTTTTTTGACGAGATCAGCCAACTCGAGGCGCTGCTCGTCCTGAAATACGCCGCGCGGGCGATGCAACTTGCCGAAAAAACGGGATCGCCTCCCATCGAGCCAGGATTTCTCAAGATATTGGAGCGGGCGCCGAGCAACGTGCCCGCATACGGCAACGGCGCAAACGTCTACTTGAAAAAGGTGAAGCCCGAGATAGTGGAAAAGGCCCGCGTGGCGGCCAACTATGCCATAAAGGCCCTTGCGCTGCCCGCGCGGAGGCAGTTTCAGATATACACGTACGCCGTCATGCCGCAAAAGGAAGTAAACCTCGGGGCAAGCCCCGTGCCGTGCCTCTACGGGCATCTCACGGTCGAGCACGACAAGACGCTTGCCGCGGGAGATTTTTTGTACGCCGTGCTCCATTTCGGCGGCCTCGATTTTCGCTGTTCGGTAAAGCCCTATGCGGGCGACGAGGAGTACAGGGCGATTCTCGACGCTCTCCAGGACTGTGTCGAGGAGCAAAACACGGCAAAGATGCTGCGCCTGCTCGACGAAAAGTTCGGCGCCGAGAGCTTCGGACTGCATGACGCGTTCAAGGACCTGCGGTCCTCGATCGCCCTCGAGGTAAGCCGCAAGACCCTCGCGACCTACACCGACCTCCAGCGCAGCCTGTTCCAGACCTATAAGCCCCTCATCTTCTCTCTCAAGCAATGGGGGATTAAGATCCCGAGCGACCTTCGGGTTTCGATCCGGCGGGTGCTGGGCGATGAGGCCGAGCAGGTCGTCGGGGCCGTTATCGATCACGAACGGGACACCCTCTACCTGGACGCTCCCTGGGACACGACCGACTTCTTTTACCGGGGGCACATGGCGCGGCTCAACTCGCTCCTGGAAGAGGCGAAGTCGTGGGGCGTCTCGCTTCAGAGCGAGTCGCTCTCGCAACGCCTCGGCCTGGCCCTTGTCGAAAGCGCCACCAGGCTCGTTGTGACATTCGACCAGGGCGAGGCGGGACGGTTCTTCCGGCTGCTCTCCCTTTGCACCGTCCTGGACGAAAGACCTGAAACCTGGAAGCTCCAGACCCTCTTCTTCGAATTCGTCACGCGGGGGATCGAAAAACCGGACCTGTTCGCCAAAATAGTGAATGTCCAAACTTTTATCGAGGAACTCGACCGCATGCTCTGGTGCCGCTTCGAGCGGCTCTTCCGGGAAAGCCCCGCCGCGCGCGCCCGCGAACTCGTGCCCCTTACGGAATCCAGGGCCGTTCTCAAACACCGGAAGCGCGGTTCGGATTGATAAGGACGGCCGGGATGTATTAATATGAATGGGGCCAACGTGGATTGAATACCTTCAGCGGGAGAAAAAATAATGTGCGAAGCCAATGCGTACCTGCTCAAAGAGGGCAAAGAGGAACTCATACTCGAAGCCGTGGACAAGATCGAAAATGAGGGAGACCATATAAGGATCGAAAGCATTTTCGGCGAGCAGAAGATAGTCCACGGGACAATCCGCAGCATGTCGCTGGTGAATCACCGGATAGTGATCGAGGAGGGTTAGAAAACATCCATCTCACCATGCGGCGTGTGACCGGCGCGGTTGGGTAAAGATGGAGGATGAAAACTCATGAGAAGACACTTTCCGATCATTATAGAGCAGGACGGCGACGGGATATTTATTGTTGAGTGTCCCAGCTTCAAGGGGTGCCGAAGCTACGGTGATACCATTGAAGATGCAATGGACAATATTCGCGAAGCCATTGAAGCATGCGGGGCTGCTCCTTAAAATCGTTCGCAATGACCTCGAAATGACCCTCTCCGAGTTTCCGCGGCTGCTGGAATAAGGCCTCTCGGTTTTGGCACGGCCAGGAGACCGCGCCATGACCGGAGCATTATCTTGAGGCCGGCGGCATTGCGGCCCGGCCGGTTTCGAACGTCTCCCACCTTCGGTTAATTCCCGCCGTCCTTTTTAGAGATCGGCAATCCGGCATCCGGACCGCCCTCCGCGCGGGATGGTTCTCCCCTTTTGTGGCAATACCAGTCTATCTGCCTGCAGATCCCGCGAATGATCCTCACGTCCCGCCCCCGCAGGTTGAGGCGGCTGAAAAATTTGCGGATATTGATCATCCAGTAGTCGGGGTTTTCCGGATTGATGAAATTTATCTTCGTGAGCGTTTCTTTGAGGTGGCCGTACATGCCTTCGAGTTCGCCCCGGTCGGCGAGGCGGGGAATGAGCGCCTGTTTTTTCTCCGATGCGGCGGTGAAGATTTCGTAGGCCAGTATCATCACGGACTGGGCGAGGTTGATGGAGGAAAAATCAGCGGTGGGAATGGTGACGAGGGTGTCGCAGAACTTGAGGTGCTCGTTTGCCAGCCCCCGGCTCTCGGTCCCGAACAGGATTGCCACCCGGTTTTTCGCGCTGATCCCGATCAACTCCACCGCGATTTGCCTGGCGTCCCTTACCGACTGGCGGTGAGAGCCGATGCGGGCCGTCGTGCCGACCACGTACTGAAACGGCGCCAGGGCATCTTCCAGGCTGTTGTGGACCTCCATGTCGACCACAACGTCTTCCGCGTTGTGCGTGGCCATCTTGAGGATACGGGTGAGGTCGCAGTCGATCGGGTTTACGACCACGAGACGCGACATTCCCATGTTCTTGACCGCGCGGGCGGCCGCGCCGATGTTTTCGGGGAAGTGCGGTTCGTTGAGGACGATTGCGATGTGTTCCAGCCTGATCTTCATTTTGTCTTGCCGCTTTCACCAAAGTGGGCCGATTGTTGTTTTCCGCCGTTTCTTCCATATGTCCTATAAGATATAGCGCTTCGGCTTTGAGTGTTCCAGCGCTCCGATACATACTATAGACGGCAGGGGTTGTCATCACAAACGGGGAAGGCGCACGACACGTAAAAAAATCAGTAACTATTTTTCTATATGCACTCTGACGCAACACCATAGGAGCTTGTTTTTATCCATTTCAGGTCTTAAAATCCTATAGAGATTTTCCGGAAGCCTTTTCCCAACGCGGAAACTCCGGGAGGGTGCAATCGCACACTATCGATATTCCAGTCAATTGCGGCTTTCCGATGAAAATAATTCCTGCCTTTAAACTCCGGGAATAGATTTCCAACCTGGAGTTTAAAAATGTCACTATAATTTTGTTGCATTCCTGCCTGTTTCAGAGTAGATATTCCGCCCTTCTTCTTGTGTCTCCTTCCGGTATCTGCAAATCGGCTTTTGTAATTGAGGATGAGACGCGTTAATAGAATGGTAAAATTGGAGCAGTACGGCGCCGGAATAGTGTTTTATTCGCAAAAAAAAATAACGCATGTGTATTTTTGTTGACTTGATGTTCCTTTCTCACATAATTAAGGTAAAATACCCTGTAGAACAATGGAATTACAATTTGTTGGGCCTATAGGTCATCTATTTTCGAGGAGGAAGAAATGAGAAAGCTACTGGATATAGCCTCCGAAATCGTTCAAGCCCAAGCCTCAGTTGGACCAATGTCGGCGGAACAGATCGAACAGGCATTGGTAAAGACCTTTTCGACCCTGCAAAGAATGCAGAGGGCCGAGGAAAAGGGGATCCTCCTGGAAAAGGGCGCCGGAGGCGAGGAAATGCCTGAAGAAGAAGCTGCTCCCGCGAAGAAGGAACCGCGCGAATCCATCCAGGATGACAAGATCATCTGCCTGGAATGCGGCACCGAAATGCGGCAGCTCACCACAAAGCACCTCAGTTCCCACAGCCTCACGCCCCGTGAGTACAAGAAGAAATGGGGGTTTTCCCTCAAGCAGCCTCTTTCCGCCAGGTCATTGACAAAGGCGAGGAGCAAGGCGGCCAAGAAAAGAGGGCTTCCCGAAAATCTCGTGAAGTTCCTGGAGGAAAGAAAGCAGAAGAAGGCGGAAGCGGCATCGTCGGAAGGCGGCGGGGCGGGGGAAGAGCGCAAAGAGGCACGCCCCGTGGTAAAGCGCAGGCCCAAAGCCAAGAAAGCCGTTTAGAGCCGCGTCTTCGCAGATATTCGGTTGCGGGTAAGTCGCCAAAACCGTCATTCCGGCGGAAGCCGGAATCCAGCGGGGCCGCCGACCTTTGGCCTGTTTGAACGCAGAATTCTGACTTTGAAGTCAGATAAGAGCGACGCCGCCCAATCCTCGGACAGGGGTGGAAGCCCCTGAGACGCAGTCCGGGAACCGTGCAGGGGACCAAACGGGGCCGTGTTTCAAAGCGCGGTCCTTGCGAAAGATCTGAACTCCAGTCAGTCCGGGCGGGGATCAACCCCGCCCCTACGCGTTTCGGGCGTAAACGATGCCGTCGTTTGGTCGTGGGGGCGGTGTTGACGGGCTGTTGCTCAAATGCAAAAGTTACGACAGGTATGGCCAAAACAGGGCGGAGGTCTCCCCTCCCTTGGCGGGAGGGGCTGGGGGAGGGGGTCTTAAGTACTTGAAAATTCAACACCCTCTCCTAAACCCCTCCCATCGAAGGGAGGGGGACTCACGTCCGGCTCGATAGTCGCTCAACAGGGCGGAGGTCTCCCCTCCCTTGGCGGGAGGGGCTGGGGGAAGGGGTCTTAAGTACTTGAAAATTCAACACCCTCCCCTAAACCCCTCCCATCGAAGGGAGGGGGACTCACGTCCGGCTCGATAGTCGCTCAACTTGAATACTTCTTTGGGCAACAGCTCCTGGACTCACGTCCGGATTCTCCGGGGGCAAGGGCCGACCGACTCGAACTTATTTGGGGTGAATCCGCACCCGTGAAAGCGCCTGTGGTTTGGGCAACACCCCCTTACCCCCTCCGCGTCCGGCGCCCGATATCGGATTTTTGCGCTCCGAAAATTGTGCGGAAATATATTATTTTGCGGATTGCATCGGCCCGTTTCCTGTTATAATAGATTACTCGCGCGGGCATGATTTCTTTGATTTCAGGCAAACCGAACCAGCATCGGAATCAGAGTGCCTCCTTGACAAGGCGGGCATCGTTATTTACCGTTATGCCAGCCAGCCCTCAAATTGGAAGTCTCCACCCGGAGTTTGAGCTGTTTCCTCAGGCATGCGATCTTTAAAAGTTTGCAAGGTGTAGCTTGTCGATAGCCAGTCGTTTAGCCTCTTCCCGTGGCGGGGTGTGCCTGGAATTGGGGAAGACGCCGGTTGACCGGCCTTCGGGCGGAGTTGCCGATCCGGGTGGCGGAGACCGGCGGTTCGATCCGTAGTGAGAAGAACAGGGTATCTTCCCTGCCCGCGGTTTGCGAAACGGGGCGGGGGCCCGGCGGGAGCCGGGTGAATTATCATCAGGGTGTTTTTCCCGAACAAAGAGGAAAAGAAGTATGCAGATCGAGTACAGGAACATTGATGCGAAGCTTGTTGTGAATGAAATCCGAAACGGCAGGTCCCTGGAATCCGTCCAGAAACTATTTGGCCTGAAGTTCAAGAGCGAGGTCCAGGATTTGTACCTGAAGGGCCTGATGGAGCTTGGGGAGATTCCCCAGGTCGAGTTCAACAGGCCGGAGACTCCCAAAATTCAGCCTCCGGAAAACAACTACGAACGCACCTTTGCCCGCAAGCGGGAAAGGCCTCCGATATCCTACCCCTCGGTGGTAATCAAGACGGGCAATTTCAGGACTATCGGCCAGAGCGGAAGCATAACCCTCAACCGGGCGCTGCTGATCGAAATGCTTGGATTTGGAATCGGGGATTCGTTCGAGATTTACCGGGAAGACGATATGGTGGTTTTGAAGAAAAGCGCCAATCCCTCCTGAAAAGGACCGCTTCGAGCCGCTCACCCCTGATCCGAGACAAGGAAACCGGCCTCCCCCCGCTTTTTCCCTGTCCGCCGGGCGCGGATTCGATTACGAGGCGTGGTTTTCCTTCATTTCCTGAGATTATTCAACACGTGCAAAAATCGCCACATTGCGGTAAGATTGGTCCCGACTGCCAGGACGACCAGTACCCCCATCAAAGCGACGTCCTGCGCCCATGATATCCCGGAAAGCGTTCCAAAAAGGTTTACGAACGGATTCAGGATTCCCGTCACCCCCAGCAGGATGATCCTTTCCCCCCTCTGGAAAGCGCCGACGAGGCATCTCTCGCCGAGCCCCTCGGCGCGCGCGCGCGTGTAGCTGACCATAAGCGAGCCGAACAGGATCAGCAGAATGAGAAGCGAGAAAAAAGGCGTCTTGGCTTCGTGCCGGTAGAAATAGCACCAGATGCCCAGATAAATTATCAGCTCCGTGTAGCGGTCCAGGACGGAATCGAGAAAGGCGCCGAATTTTTTGCTCTGCCCCGTCGCCCTGGCAAGCGAGCCGTCCAGGGTGTCGAGGAGGCCGGTGAGCAGGGTCAGCAAGCCGCCCAGCAGGGGCATATAGACAAAAGAGAGCCCCGCCAGCATGCTGATGACGAGTCCTCCGTAGGTGACATGGTTGGGCGTGAGTTTCCAGTTTATGAGCTTGGGAACAATGCGCCGTTCCAGGATTCTGTAATAACCCGTTTCAATGGGTGTTCCCTTGAGCATATATACCTCTATTCCCGGTGATCATCCGCGCGGACGTGAACAGACAATTTTGCCGGGCCGCTTCAGTTCGAGGGACGATAGCAGATAATCAGAAAAGCTGAACTTACTGGATAACAAATTTCGGCTTGTAGATCAAAGATAATACGGAGCGGCCCCTATTCCAGCCCCGGGAATTCTTTAAATCACAGGGCTTGAGGAGGTTTGCCCGGCCTTTGGACGGCGCGGCGCAAGGATTCAAGATAAAACGATAAAATACCGATAATATCTTGTAGCCTCCCGGCGGCGGCCCCGCGAAACGTCCGTCTTCAAACCGCTCCCGCTGTGGCGCATGCTCTCGACAATGGTCCGCTGGAGGTTTCAAGAAAATCATTCTCACAACAAATAACTATAAATTTTCATTCCCGCCCCCGGCTCACGCGGGGAAAAGGGGCATCTCCCATGGCGAAGACCCTGGCCGAACGACTGCGATCCGTTGGAATTCTACCCAAGCTGCTGATATCCTTTCTCTTCATATCGGGAGTGCCCCTCATCTCACTGGGCTACATCGCCAACACGAACCTGAATGAAACCGGTTTGCTCGCCGTCCACAGGGCCGAGGAAATGGGGGAGAGAAACCTCGAAGCGGCGGAAGAAATCGGGAAGACGGCAATCGGCGACTCCGTCCAGGCCCTTGACCGCAAATCAACGGAAGCAATCGAGTTGCGGACGGTCGAATTGGCCCGGAAGATTGCGGACTTCCTTTATGAAAGAGACAAGGACCTGCGGGTCCTGGCCGCTTTCCCGCCCGGTCCCGCGGGGTACCTCCAGGTGTATCGCTCAAGCGTCAGGGACGTTATCACGGCCGGTGATCCAGCGCGGGACGCTCCCGCGGTGGTCGGCGCGAACCCCGAAAACATGCAGTCCTGGAGACACAAGCCCCCCTTCGGCTTCAAGAAAGTATCACGCCCGCTCTACCGGGAAATCACCTTCATAGACCTCAGCGGGCGGGAGCGGATCAAGATAAAGGACGGCGCCGTCTCTCAAGACCTGCTCGATGTGAGCGACAGGGAGAAGACATACTGCAAGGCCGAAGATTACTTCCCGCGCCTCGGGGAGCTCAAGGCGGGCGAAATCCACGTGTCGAGGGTCATCGGCGCCCATGTGAAGGGCTGGCTCAAGAGGACCTCCGAAGGCCTGGTCGTCACGCCCGAAAGCGCGTTTGCCGGCAAGGAAAATCCCCACGGCGGGAGATTCGAGGGAATCATCCGGTGGGCCATGGCCGTTCATGACGCGAAGGGTGAGAAAATCGGCTATGTCACCCTTGCCCTCGACCACATTCACCTGATGGAAATGATCGATCACGTCGTCCCGAATGAAGAAATGTTTTCAGCCTTGTCCGACGCAGGTTCCGGGAACTACGCCTTTATCTGGGACGACAGGGACCGCTCGATTTGCCACCCGCGCCAGTTTTTCATCTGCGGCTACGACCCGGAGACGGGCAAAGAGGTCCCGGGATGGGTGAGCGAGCCGACGTACCGGGAATACCTGCAAAGCGGGCTGTCGCTCGGCGAGTTCGTCGAAAGGCTGCCCCCGTTCAGGGACTTCACACAGAAGAAACCCGGCTCGCTCGAACAGATGAAAGCCGGGAACATCTCGCTGGACTGCCGGGTGCTCGACACCGCCCCGCAGTGCCAGGGGTGGCACGAAGGGACCGAGGACGGGGGATCGGGCTCGTTTCTGATCTTCTGGAGCGGCTGGTGGAAACTCACCACCTACGCGGCCATCCCTTATTATACGGGCGGATACGGGGCATCGAAACGGGGATTCGGATACGTGACCATCGGGGCCAACGTGGATGAGTTCCACAAGGCGGCCAACATCACCAAGGCCAACATCGAGGACGCCATCCGCGCCCAGGGCAGGGACATCGAGGCGACCACCATCCAGACCCGCGAGATGATAGGCGAGTCATCGGCAAACAACCGGCGCCTGGTGACCGTGATTACCCTTGTCTCCCTTGCGGCCGTAATTCTCGTATCGACCCTTATCAGCCTCGGGATAACGAAGCCGCTCAGGCGCCTCACCGAGGGAGCGGTCGCAATGAGCCGCGGCGAGTTGACGCAGTCCATCGAGGTGAAATCGCATGATGAAGTGGGACGGCTCGCCGAATCGTTCAATGAAATGGCCACCGCCGTGGCCGAAGTGGACCGGATGAAATCGGAGTTCGTCACCATCGCCTCGCACGAGCTGAGGACACCGATCCAGGCCATGCTCCTCGGCATATCGGGCATACTGGAAGGCTATTCGGGAAAGATAGACGACGAGGCGCGCGAGGACCTGCTGCTCGCGCGGGACGGCATCGAGCGCCTCACCCGGCTCGTTCAGGACCTGCTCGATATCTCCCGGATCGAGGCCCGTAGAATCGAGTTCAACATGACGCCCGCATCGATCGCCGACATAGTCGGAAAGGCGGTCGAGGAGGTCGGCGATCTGGCCGCGAGGCACGGGCACACGATTGAAGTGAAAATTCCCTCCGATATACCGGAGATAATTGCCGACAGGGACCGCATCATCCAGGTGGTGATAAACCTTCTGAGCAATTCCATAAAGTACACTCCGGACGGCGGCCGGATCGTCATCGATGCGACGGCCGAAAGCGGCCGCCTCAACCTGGGGGTCGCGGACAACGGCTTCGGAATACCGCCGTGGGCGAGGGAAGAGGTGTTCAAGAAATTTTTCCAGGCCGACAGCATCATGTCGCAGAAGGTTGGCGGCTGCGGCCTGGGGTTGACCATCACCAGGGGAATAGTCGAGGAGCACGGGGGGATGGTGCACTGCGAAAGCCCGCCTCCGCAAAGTCTTTATCCCGACCTTCCGCTTGGCGGTGAGCGCAGGGGGACCGTTTTCTTCGTGAATTTACCGGTAGGCAAGGTATCATGACTCTTCGAGGAGACAGGAATCTATCATGCAAATAAAAAAGATCCTGATAGTAGACGACGAGCAGCCCATCTATTCCTACCTGCAAAAAAAATTCACCAAGCTTGGCTACCTCGCATTTACGGCCGGTGACGGTGAAGAGGCCGTGCGGCAGGCCTTCGAGGACCCGCCCGACATTATCCTGCTCGACGTCAAGCTGCCCAAAATGAGCGGGATCGAGGTCTGCAAAAAGCTCAAGTCCGCCGATGCGACCCGGAATATTCCCATTCTCATGCTTTCGGCCAGGGCGCAGTCCGGCGAGATCAGGGAAGGCCTCGAGGCCGGGGCGGACAAATACCTGTGCAAGCCCATGAGTTTCCCCGATATCCTGGCGGAAATAAGGGCCTATGAACTGAATTGAGTCTGGTGCACAAATCCCGCGGAAAGGTCCCATGGCAGATATCAAGTTGGATCACCTGGACGAGCAACACAGGCGAGGTCTGCAGGAGTACATATTCGACCTCGAAATGGTCAAGGAAAAAGCCGAGGAACTCACCCTAGCCCACGAGAGGCTCACGCGATCCCAGGACCTGCTCCTCACCATACTGAGCTGCACGGTGCACGGTCTCTGCCTGATCAAGGAGGACGAGTTTGTCTGGGGCAACGAGGCGATGGCGGAAATCTTCGGGTGGAGCTGCGATGAACTGGCGGGCAGGAGTATCGAGGTCCTTTGTCCCGATGCCGATGCCTACCGGGGTATGCGTCGGACCTTCGATGCGGTGCTCGAAGCCGGCGGCCTGATATCGCACGAGTTCGAATTCGTCCACAAGGACGGCCGCCGGGTCCCCTGCTTTGTCACGGGCCGCGCTCTCGACCAGAAAATCCCGTCCAGGGGCTATGTCCTCTCCATTATAGATTTTACCGAGCGGCGCCGGGCCCAGGAGGCGCTGAAGAGGGCATACGGCGAACTCGAGGGCCGCAGCGCCGAGTTGGTGCGGATCAACCGGGCGCTCAGCAGGGAAGTCGAGGAACGCAAGCGAGCGGAAGAGAAGCTCAATTCGTACAGTGGAAGACTCGAAGAGCAGGTGAGGGTGCGCACCGCCGAGCTGGTTGAGGTGAACGAGGCGTTGCGCCGGGAAGTGGACGAGCGCCGGCATGCGGAGGAGCTTCTCAAGAGCGAGATCAAAATGCGCCGGGAAGTGGAGGAGGCCCTCAGGGCATCCGAAAACGAATACCGCACCATATTCGAGAATACGGGCACCTCGATAATAATCGTCGAAGAAGACATGACGATCTCGCTGGTAAATGCAGAATTTGAAAATCTGAGCGGCTTCCTCAGAAACGACATCGAGTGGCGAAAGAACTGGATCGAGTTCATTGCCGCGGAAGAGATGCCCGTGCTGCGCGAGTATCACCGCCTGCGCAGAATCGACCCGGGCGCGGCCCCGCGCCAGTACGAGTCCCGGTTTTTGAACAAGGACCGCGAGGTCAGGTACATCGGGCTGACCGTGGCGATGATACCGGGAAGCAAACGCAGCATCGCCTCGATCCTGGACATCACCGTGCATAAGGCAATGGAGGCCGAAGCCCTCAAGGCGCAGAAACTCGAATCGGTCGGCATTCTCGCCGGTGGGATCGCTCATGATTTCAACAATATACTGACATCGATCGTCGGAAATATCTCCCTTGCCAAGTTGTCCGCCCCTCCGGGGGGCAAGATACTGAGCAGGCTCGAAGAGACCGAAAGGGCCTCTCTGAGGGCAAGAGACCTCACGCAGCAATTGCTCACCTTCTCGGTGGGCGGCAAGCCTGTCAAAAAGTGTCTCTCCATCGCGGAACTCATCAGGGAGTCCGCGACGTTTTCCCTGAGGGGTTCGAACGTGAGGCTCGACTTCGTGCTGCCCGAGGACCTCTGGCCGGTCGAGGCCGACGAGGGGCAGATCGGCCAGGTCGTGAACAATTTGTCGATAAACGCCGACCAGGCCATGCCGGTAGGCGGAATTGTCAGGATCACGGCGGAAAACGTCGTTGCGGGGCCGACTTCCGCCCTGCCGCTCCCGCATGGTAGATACGTCAAGATCACCCTGGCCGACCAGGGGATCGGCATCGCCGAGGAGCACCTGGCAAAGATATTCGACCCCTACTTTTCGACAAAGCAAAAGGGCAGCGGCCTGGGCCTCGCCACGGTTTATTCGATCATCAAGAGTCACGGAGGCCACATCAGCGTGGATTCCGAACTAAAGGCGGGCACCAGTTTCACGTTCTATCTTCCGGCCTCGGAAAAAGAAGTCCCGGTCGCGGTCGTCGAGGGGAATGGCCGATTGTCCGGCACGGGAAGGATTCTCATCATGGACGACGAGGCATTCATCCATGAGGTGCTTGGGGACATGCTCGAATTCATGGGCTATGAAACCGCGATTGCCCACGACGGGGCCGAGGCGATCGAGGTCTACACCGAGGCAAAGCTTTCGGGATGCTCCTTCGACGTGGTGATCATGGACCTTACCATTCCGGGGGGCATGGGCGGAAAAGAAGCCCTGAACCGCCTTCGGGTGATAGACCCCGACATCAGGGCGATTGTTTCGAGCGGGTATTCCAATGACCCGGTTATGGCGGATTTCGAGAAATACGGTTTTTCGGGAGTGGTGTCCAAACCCTACAGGTTGGAGGAACTGGCTGAAGTGCTGCACAGGGTGATGTGAGCAGCGAAGGGTGAACGGTGAAACAGTGAACAGTGAACAGAGAGCGGCAGGCAGTGGGAAGTGAAGAGTCAAGGATGAGCAGTGAGAAGCGAGCAGGAAAGGGATGGAGGCGCCTGCTGAAGCGCTCCACAAGGTAATGGCTGCCCGCCGGAAGACACGGAAGGGTCCCGCGACGATTTTCTCGCCCTCTTGCCCCCGACCGCCCCATGCGGTTTCATATCTTTTGATATTCCGCCGGAAATATGATTTAAGACGATGACGTTCTTCGTGCCGGGGATCCGGTGTCAGATCATGCGGATTGGGTTAAGCGACAGCGAGACCCTGTTGTGGCGTGGTCTCCTGACCGCGCCACTAGATGCGACCGCAGGTCTCCGATTCGTTTCGACGGCCCTCCAAGGAGACCTTCGGTCAGGTTTCGTGGCACGGTCGGGAGACAGTGCCACAACACGCGAGGAATTCCGCCTTGACGTTCAAGACGGTATCCGCGGCTGAGGTTGTTCAACACCTTGTCACATGACTTGTAAGGCTTTCGTTATGCGGGATCTTGTCGCGCTTATCTACAGCAGGAGAGTCACCCTGGCCCGGTTCGTGGCTTCGGGCTGCTCGGCCGCGACGGTCGAATTCTCCCTGCTCTTCCTGCTCACTCACTACCTGGGGTTCCACTACCTGGTGTCGTCCTCGCTTGCTTTCGCCGTCGCCGTCTGCGTCGGATTTACGCTCCAGAAATTCTGGACGTTTGAAAACAGCTCCCTCGACTACATCCACAGGCAGGCCATACAGTACCTCTCCCTCGGCCTGGCAAACCTGGGGATCAACGCGGTCCTGATGTTCTTTTTCGTTGAAAGTCTTCATCTCTGGTACATGTTCGCGCAGTTCGTCGCATGCGGAATGATGGCCGGCAGCAATTTCCTCATATACAACCTCTTCATTTTCAAAACGGACGGCTGATGCCTGAAAACGGACTGTGCCGGCCGAGGTCATCCCGTGACGGGGTGACCGGGGTGGGCCGCGTCCGTCAAACCGGCCCTGGGTTGCGGATGCGCAAGCTTGGCCCGGCACGCGCCTCCACGGCGGTAATCCTTTTGAGCGCCTGTTTGTCCGGCTGCGTTCAGGAGGGGCGGTCGAGCCTGGAGATCTACGGCCTCTCGATCCTCTGGCTGGGTTTAACGGCCTTCATTTTGCGCGCCGCAAACCGGCTGACCCTGGATGCCGCGGGACCCTCGGAAGGAGGCCGGACCGGGCCGATACTTTGTTTTACCGGGCTTTTCACCTGCGTACTCGGCGCCAAGCTGAATCTTATCAACTCCTTCGGTGCGGAAGTTCCCTTCTGGGATGAATGGGACGGGCTGGCGCCGGTTTTTTCCGCCTTTTTGAGCGGCGCACTGGATCCTTTCAGCCTGCTCGCGCCCCACAATGAGCACCGGGTTTTCTTCACGCGCCTCATCTGCCTCGACCTCCTCGATCTGGGCGGCCAGTGGGACCCCCTGGTCCAGATGGCCGTCAACGCTTTTATCCATTCCATGATACTGACCTGCTTTTGCCTTGCCCTGTGGAGGCTTGCCGGAAGAAAGCACCTGGCCCAGTTCTGCCTTATGATCGCAATCATCGGCGTGCTGCCCCTTGCATGGGAAAACACCCTGATGGGTTTCAATTCGAATTTTTACCTGCTTCTCGGATATTCAATTCTTTCGATGCTCCTGCTGGTCGGGTCCGCGGTGTTTTCGATCCCCTGGTTTCTCGGCGCGGCCGCCGCGCTGTGCGCCCAGTTGTCCCTGGGCTCAGGGTTCCTCGCTCCCGCGGCCGCCTCCTGCGTGCTTGCGCTCGACTCTTTAATCGAGCCTCGCCGCCTGAAAAAACACCTTCCCGCAATCGCGTTTCTGATACTCCTCTGCATCTTGGGATTTTCGCTTGTTCGCCATGTTCCCGGCTCCGAAGTCCTCAGACCCAAGGGGGTTGTCAATTTTCTCCAAAGCTTTCTGGAATGCGCGTCATGGCCTTTTTGGAACTGGATGCTCGCGCCCATCCCCTGGGCGCCGTTTTTTATTTTCGCCTGGCGGCAGGTTCGGACACGAAAGGCGGGCGGTACTTTTGAACGGTTTCTCCTGGTCCTCGGAACATGGACGCTTCTCATGGCCGCCGCCATGGCCTATGCCCGCGGGGGACTGGCCTCCCGCTATATCGATTTCATGTTCATGGGACCGCTCGTGAATATCGCGGCCCTGATCTATCTTCTCGATCCCGTTGTCGGCAGGACCTGGCGCCTCCTCGGGGTTACGGCGGGGGTGGCGGGTCTGATCGTAAGCGTGGGGGTCGTGGGACTCGAGTGGAAGATGTCCACGACCATGCGGGAACGAGGCGAGTACGCCGTCATCCAGGAGGCGAACCTGGGCCGGTACGTTCTGAGCGGCGATACTTCCTCGATTTTGAACAAACCTCTCATGCACATAGGTCATCCGGACGCTCAAACACTGATAAAGGAGCTGAGGGACCCGCGACTGCGTGAAGTGCTGCCTTCCGCAATACGCCCTCCGCTTCGGCTTGGGCCGGCGGAAGGTTCCGGATTCGCCCCCGGATCGGTCCCTCCCGGCCTGCCCGGCCTTCCGCACCGGATCGTTGTCGGTTCCTGGAGAGAGGAGGGACCGAAGGCCGCCGCCTTCGTGAGTCAGCCGGTCGTGAGCCGGCACTCGCGGCTGGTTTTTGATGTGGCGGGCGGAGGGGCGGGAACCTCGCTGGAACTGGCCCCGGCTTCGGGTGGTCCGGTCGTTCGGGTCCCCGTTGAAGAAGAGGCTCGGGGATGGCGTCGGGTGACAGTTGCCGCTCCGCAAGGGAATTTTACTGTTCGCGCCGCGGATGAGAGCCGATCCGGCTGGCTCGCTTTCACGTGGCCGAGAGAACTTGCGGGTGCGGGTTTCTTTGTGAGGCAAATCCTCGCGGGAGGCTGGGCGATAATGTTGCTCGGCCTGGGGGTTTTGCTCGCGGGAGCCGTTATTTCTTTCAAGGATGAAGAGTTGGAGCGGGCCGGCCGCTGATGCCGGATTGTTGTTGGATATCCGGCATGGTTATGCCACGCACCACGCACCATTTTCTATCGTTGCGACGCTCCCGTGATTGTTGCCGGAGTAAGGCCTAGTTGAAAAGGTTCTCGACACCGGGCGGTCCGGGCGGGGATCAACCCCGCCCCTACGGATTTCAAGGTGACCTGACGCCATCGTTCAACCGTAGGGGCGGGGTTGATCCC
>JBAQYM010000163.1:0-15534 GCA_049300095.1 Syntrophobacteraceae bacterium | reverse complement strand
CTTACAACCCCCTCCCCCAGCCCCTCCCGCCAAGGGAGGGGAGCCATTTGGCTGGTTCCCAAGCTGGATCTTGGGAACCAGCCAACACTCGTGGACTGGGATATAACGGTCAACCATAAAACGGTATATTAGTAGATTCCAAGCCCCTTACAACCCCCTCCCCCACCCCTCCCGCCAAGGGAGGGGAGCCATTTGGCTCGTTTTTGCCGCACCAATCCCACTTTTGCATTTGGACAACAGCCCCGGATGCGAGGGAACGGTTCCTACCGATGTGCTTGACTTTTCGTTTCAATCTATCATAATTATGATATAATTCTATCAATAAAACGACAGGAGGCAACCATGCCGCTGATTCGACCCATATCCGACCTGCGCAACAGGGCCACGGAAATATCCGAGCTTTGCCACCGCGAGGACCAGCCCGTATTCATTACACGCAACGGCAAAGGGGACCTGGTGGTCATGAGCCAGACACACTACGAACGTCTTCAGAACCTGATCGATTTGTATCGGAAGCTGGGAGAAGCCGAGTCTCTGGATGCTACGGGTGAAAAGGGAATCACCCATGAGGACTTGATGAAGAAGTTGCGAGCCAGGATCAAATGAGCGGCCTGCTCGAGATCCGGTACCTGCCGACGGCGGATGAAGATTTAGAAAACATATTCGATTACATTATGCGGGATAATCCCGCCGCCGCCGTTTCCATGCTCGATAAATTCGACGAGGCGATTTCGCGCATGGCGCGCAATCCGCACCTCGGGGTCGTCCCCGGAGATGATCGCCTGAGAAAACTGGGGTACAGAATGCTGGTGATTGAAGACTATCTCGTGTTCTACGTGGTGAAAGCCAGGGTGGTCCAGATACGCCGAATCCTTCATGGAGCCAGGGATTACCGATTTCTTCTTTGATCCCTGACTCGTTCAACCTTGCCAACCAAGACGAACGGTACTAGAGTAGTTTATAATCAATGTGAATGAAAGGGAATGCAGATGCCCAAGACGATAACCCTGCGGCTCAGCGATGAGAGTTATGAAAAGTTTAACCGGGCTGCCACCGAGGACAGGCGCAGTATCGCTAATTTGATAGAGACCCTTGCGCTGCGAAAGCTCGAAGAAGAAGCTTTGATCGATGATTTTGAAATGGAAGAAATAGTTTCAGATACCCGCCTGCTCGAAAAGCTCGAACGTGGCCACAGCCATGCCCGGACGAAGAAAGGCCGGATGGTTGGGTAGTTACAAGATATTCGAGACCGATCAATTCATCGAAGACTTGAGCCAGGACTTCAAGGGACAGTGCGACAAGATCGCAAAAAAGCTTCTTGACTACGTCTATCCTCAACTTCGGGAAAACCCCCATTTCGGGAAAAACATCAAAAAACTACAAACCTGAGACCTGGCGTTACGGGATCGGCGGCTATCGCTTCTTTTATGAAATCGACGAAAGAGACAAAATCGCCCACATGCTGGCGGCGGCTTCCCGCAAGGAGAGCTACCGATAGAAGTATTTGGTGGAACGTAGGTTGGGTTAAGCGGCAGCGAAACCCAACAACCATGGCGGGCAAACGCAAAGCCGTGTTGGGTTTCGCTGCCGCTTAACCCAACCTGCGCCTGGCGACGTGAGCACCCTCATGTATCCGGTCGGGTTTCGTTTGTTCCCGACACTACGAATCGCGGCGGATGCTCCCTTGATACTGTGAAGCCGGTGGCAGGCCGCGCGAGGCCTGCCACACGTCGCTATTCGGCGCGCTTGCCGGTACTGCGTGTCTTGTTGAAGCGGCGGTTGGCGGGACGGCCGCTGCCGCTATTGCCGTATTTCGGTTTTCCGCCCGCTCGCGGGGCCGTTTGGATTCTTCCCGCGCTCATAAATGCGTGACACGGTTCCAGGCCCGGGATCACGTGCACCACCAGGTTCTGCCCGATATAGCGTTCGATGCGGTCCAGGTACTGAAAATCCTGGCGGGAAGCCAACGAGATGGCGACGCCCGATTTTTCGGCGCGCCCCGTCCTCCCGATGCGGTTGACGTAGTCTTCCGCCGAACGCGGCAGATCGAAATTGATGACGTGGCTGATGTCGGTAATGTCAATTCCGCGGGCGGCAACGTCGGTTGCCACCAGGATCCGGATTTTGCCCCGGCGCATGCTCTCCATGGTGCGGTTGCGGGCCGTCTGGTTCATGTCGCCGTGGAGGGCGGCCACCCCGAAACCTTCGGTCCTGAGCTCGTGGGCCAGGCTGTCCGCGTCCCTTTTGGTGGCGGAAAAAACGATGGCCCTCGTAAGTTCTTTGTCGGAGCACAGGTGCCTCAGGAGACGGTTTTTGTGCTGGAGGCCGTCGGCGATGTGCAGCCGCTGCTCGATTTTGTCGTGAGTGATTTTACCCTGCGACACTTCCACCCGTTCGGGGTTTTTCATGAATTTTTGCGCCAGCCTGCTGGTCGCGGCGTCCATGGTCGCGGCGAACAAGAGTGTCTGGCACGTCTCCGGCATGGCGTCCGATACAAACTCGACGTCGTCGATAAAACCCATGTCGAGCATGCGGTCGGCTTCGTCCAGGACGAACAGTTCGACGTTGGACAGGTTGATTCGGCCGCGCCAGATGTGATCGATCAGCCTCCCGGGGGTTGCGATGATCATGTCCGGGGACTGGGCCAGCGCCCTGATCTGATCGCCGAAGGGCATTCCGCCGTAGATGGCGACACTGTGGACCTTGTTGAGATACTTTGCGTAGGTCCGCGTCTCCTTCGCGATCTGGTCGGCCAGCTCGCGGGTGGGCGTGAGCACGAGAATGCGCAGACCCCTTTTGGCCGGATCGTTGAAAAGTCTTTGGAGGGCCGGCAGAACGAAAGCCGCCGTCTTGCCGGTGCCCGTATTTGCCGAAGCGATAAGGTCGTGGCCCGCCAGGGCCTTGGGAATGGCCTGGGCCTGTACGGGGGTGGGATGTTCGTAGCCGCATTGAGCCAGGGCTTTGAGAAGGGGTGGAGCCAACTGCAGTTTTTCAAAAGACATGTAAATTTGTGATCCTTGAATGTTTCTGATTAGAACCATATGGGCTCAGGGAAAGGGAAGACCTGAGGCTGCTGTAAAGGCAGGCGACCCTCGCACAGAAACTCGGTTAGAGATAAACGTTTAGCAGTGCCGAACCAAAGGGAGTTCGCAGCGGAGCACACCGGTAACGGTCGGCACAAAATCATCGTCGCCAACCGATATGCTGTGCAAAGAGGAGCTATGCTGGTGCAAGAGGTCAGTGATCGATGGAGCTTGACGGCAGGTCGGGTAAAACGGAGAAGGCCCGAATTCATCGTCGTCAAAGTCTCAATTGACATTATCCCAAGATTATAAAGCCTTAATTTAAAATAGCAAACTTTTTCATCCGTTATTTAAACAAATAAACAGCACCGGCATTTTGGGTGTTTAATATCAATCTTCCACATACTATACGCACTCTCATTATTAACCGTGCGCGCCGTGAGCGATTTCTTCCTTTATTCCCCGAGGAGCATGGTGAATATATAAGTCTTTCAGCATTAAATTCAGGTTTTGTGCATCGAAAACTTCACGCGCCGGTTGCGGAGAGCGGCATGTTTGTTCCGATTCCTTACCGGTCCGGCGCAATATGTGAGTCGAGCGATGGATAAACGTACTTTTTCAGGACCCGGATTGCCCGTTTTATCTTCATGCCGGGGCGTGGTTTCCAGGTGCGCCCAGGTTCTTCTCCATCCCGAAAAGATCGCCCCCGCGATCTCCCGCTGGGGCGGGCTTCTCGATGCCGAGCCGTCCTGGACTCATACGTGCCACTTCTTCGATGGAACGGACGAGACGGTGCGGTGGATTTTTACGCTCGATCTCCTCAACCATTGTTTCTGGCCCGATCCGGGTGAGCCCGCATGGACGGTGCGCTACAAAGATGAGGACTGGTCGGGGTACTGGGCGCTTGCGGCAAGCTTGAAACGCGCCGTCGAATGGGGCATCCCGGTAACCGACCCCGCCTGGATGTCCCGCGCAACCGCCGGAGACATGGAACGGATATTCTCGGGCAAGGGGCAAATTCCTCTATTCAACGAGCGGCTGGCGAACCTGCGAGAGGCCGGGGCGGTAATCCTGTCGGACCTGGGCGGCGATATCGTCTCGATTGTCGAGAAGGCATCCGGCAGCGCCGCGCGGCTGGTCCTGGATATCGTGTCCCATTTTCCGAGTTTCCGGGACGAAGCGGCATACGGAAGCGACAGGGTCTACTTCTGGAAGCGCGCCCAGATCCTTGCCGCTGACGTTTTCGCGGCCTTCGGCGGCAAAGGCCGGGGCGATTTTCACGATATCGACCGGCTCAGCGCATTTGCCGACTACAAACTCCCGCAGGTGCTCCGGGAGTTGGGCATCATCTCATACAACGCGCAACTCGCGCAAACCGTCGACAGCCTCGGCTACCTCGATCCGGGGTCCGCGCGGGAAGTCGAGATCAGGGCCATGACGGTTGTGGCCGTCGAGGAAATCCGGAAGGCCTTCGAGCACTCCTGCCGCTCATCCGCGGCGGAAGGCCGCCCTCACTCCGTGCTCACCAGCGCCCGTGTGGACGGTTGGCTCTGGCGGCTTGGGCAGATGGACGAGTTCAGAACCCGTCCGTACCACCGATGCCGCACCATCTACTACTGACGCGAGGTGCGTCCCGGGACCGATTATAGAGACAATGCCGGCATCATCGATGCCGCGCGGTCCACTATTGATGCCGATGGGTCTTACCATCTTACCCGGAGGGTCAATCCAATTTCGATTTTGTACTCCCATTTCTCCCGCAAACACACATATCGGTCGCGGACCGTAACGATTCACTAAATAATTTTCCCCAATCTGCCGATTAATGCTTGGAGAGGCGGAAATACGTGAAAATTTCACGGGCATGCCGCCGGTTCGAGCAAACAGGCCGAACAAGTGGGCCCCCGGCCATACTCGGCTCATAATTCGCAAGCGGCGCATTTCTTGTCAAACCTCAACGAACACAGAGGACTTCCATCTTATGTCCGAAATCAAACGCGAACAGTTGCTGATGGCCCTGATCGCGGGGAGGGGGCCCGCTTTCCTGCGGGGGCTCGATCTCTCGTCCATGGACCTGTCCAACGCGGGATGGCTCGCGGAGGCTGACCTGAGATACGCGGACCTTTCAAACGCCAATCTCAGGCGGTCGAATCTCAGCCGGGCAAACCTGGAAAGGGCGAACCTGCATTCGGCGAACCTTCTCGGGGCCAATCTCGAAGAGGCCACGCTGCTGAATGTGAAGGCGAATGTGGCAAACTTCAACATTGCCCGGCTTCGCGGGGCGAATATGAGGGGGATATCCCTGGTGGGCGCAAACCTTGTGCGGGCCGACCTCGAGGAGGCCGATCTCGAAGGGGCCGACCTCGAAGGGGTCAACCTCGAAGGGAGCAACCTGCGAAAAGCCCGGCTTACAAACGCCAATCTCAAGATGGTGAACCTCGAAGGCGCGGACCTGACCGAAGCCGTCATGGACACGGTGATTGGAAACCCCGATATATCCGCGGCCCCGCACGGCTTTCACGGCACCATTACCTCGATAAGGCTCACCGACCTCATACAGCTCGGGTGCCTCTCCCGCTCCGATCTCGAAGTCGCAGTCAGCTCCGGCGCGGCGAAAGGAAATATCCGTATCGGAATGGGCCGGGTCCTCCACGCCCGCACGGGAGACCTCGAAGGAGAAGATGCCCTGCTCATGATCCTGGGGTGGGACAGCGGCCGGTTTACCACTCGCTCCTGCGCACCCGACGGGGTCGTCTCGATTGATAAACCCGTCGAGCACCTGCTGCTCCAGTCGGTCCGCATGGCGGATGAGAAGAGGTATGCGGGGAAGTATTCCGGGTTCGTGCGCAAAATCAAAGACTTCATCCCGGTGGAGGCAACGGCTTCCGAGAACCTCATAGAATTTCTCGGAACGGCCGGTAAGAAACTCGACCCATCCGAAAAGCTCGAGATTACCGACATCTTCGACTCGGGCGACAACGAAGAGATAATGTGTTCCGTTGCGGCGCGGGACGAGCTGTTTATCGCGCCGTTGAAATTTGTCAGCCTTGACAGAGACCATCCCCTCTTCGGCGAACTCGCGCAATTGAGATCGGAATAGTCGAGGGGGAAAATTTCGGGCGCGGGCTGCACGATTTTTGCATAATTCTTGCCCCGCAGCTTCAACGGCCTTATCCCCGGGGGAATTAGACGAATGAGCCTGATACTGACAAAACGCGAACTCGATAGGCTTGAAGAGATAATATCCGAGGAGCTTCTCGACTCCGGCGCTGAACTCGTGGTGGTGGCCGACTTTTCGGGCAACCTGATACTTAAGTGCGGCACTCTCGAAATGGAGAACATCTTCTGCCTGGCGGCGCTGTCGGCCGCCAATTTTGCCGCCACCGCCGAAATAGCGAAGCTTATCGGCGAGGAAGACTTCACCCTCATGTTCCACAAAGGAGGGAAGCGCAATATCCATTTCAGCCGTCTCGGCGAGGATTATCTTATAATTACGCTCTTTAACGACAACGTCTCCCTGGGCTTGATCAGGCTCAGGCTCGGCGGCGCGATCCAGCAGATGAGCGCGGTATTCGGTGAAGCGGAAGGAATCGCCTAGTGGCCTTTATAGACCTGAGCAAAAACGAGATTCAGGCCAAGATTGTTTACTACGGCCCGGGCCGCGGGGGAAAAACAACCAACCTGCTCTATATCCATGAATCTCTGGCCAGGCAGGTTTGCGGCAAGATGGTAACCATCGATACGAAGGGCGACAGGACCCTTTTTTTCGATTTCCTGCCGCTCAATATCGGCAGGGTCCTTAACATGACCATCCGCATTCAGCTCTACACCGTGCCGGGGCAGGTAATGTACAACACCACGCGAAAGCTCGTGCTCAGGGGGATCGACGGGGTGGTCTTCGTCGCCGATTCCCTGCGGGTGCAAAAGTCAAAGAACGTGGAAAGCCTCGATAACCTGGCGGAGAACCTCAAAAACGAAGGACTCGAAATCGACCGCATTCCCCTCGTTTTTCAATATAACAAGCGCGACCTGGTACAGTCGAACATTCCCCTGCTGAGCATCGAAGAACTCGAAAGCGATCTTAATGCGACCTTGACGGCCCCGAAGTTCGAGGCAAGCGCGATATCGGGCGCGGGAGTCTACGAGACCCTTCGCGAGATCAGCAAGCGGACCATAAGGAGCGTGATCCAACGAGTCGGCGGCGACCTGGCGAGCAAGCGCTGATACAGACGTTCGGTCCGGGCCCTGAATCGAGTCACGCGCCCGGGCGGGCGTTCGAGAAAAAGAGGAAGTCCCATGGCGGAAGAACGCGGGAACGGAAATGACAAGGGTTTCAGCATAGATTTCGAGGCGCTCGAGCTCGAAATCGACAAAGAAATCGACAACCTGTTCGTGCCGGCCCCGAAAGGACCGCCCGAGGCCCCCGAACCCTCCCTTTCAGGGGACGAACCGCCCGCGGACGGCGAGGCGAGTTCCTCGCCTCCGGCCGAAGCGGTTCCCGCGACACTCGAAACCGAATTCAACATGGACGCCTTCCAGCTATCGATCGACAGGGAGATAGACAACCTTTTCATTCCCTCGACCGGTCAAACCGCGCGGGAAGAGATCGCCGACCTCTCGCCGCAAGCCTCACAGCAACCCGAACCTGTCTCCGAACCGGCCCCGATTGCGCCTCCACAACCCATCCCGACTGATTTTCAGGAAGACCCGTTCTCGCCCGGCCCCCCGGTCGAATTCAGAACGAAGTATCCTTCCAGGGCCGACATGCCAAAGCTCGTCGAGGTTTTCAACGCCGCATACCTCAGCCTGGACTGGGAATTTTCCCGCGATAACATCCGCAGGCTCGAATCAGCGCTCGAAGACCTGGAATCCTTTCTCAACAGCTCACCGGGCGCGGCCTCGATCTACAAGATCCTCAAGGCGATCCTCGCGCGCCTCAGCGCAAAGCCTCAAGCGGCCAACACCCGGATAGTCGAACTTGTCCGCGATTGCCAGGGCCTGCTCGCCCACCTGCTTCTCATGCAGGAACCCCCGGGGGCAAACGAGCGGGAACGCATCGACGCCCTCATAAACCGTTTCCGGCAGATGAGGGACAGGGCCCTCGCGGCCAGGCAGGCCAAATCTCTTCAAGCCGAAAAGGCGGCGAGCGTGGCGGATGTGACGGATGCGACGACGGCGCCCCCTCCCCCCGCCCCTCCCGCAAGGGGAGGGGAGCAAACTTTGCCCGAGGCCGTCCGGCCCGGGGTCGAGGAAGCTCTCCCGCCAGTAGTTAAGGAAGCTCTCCCGCCGGTCGTTGAGGAAGCTCTCCCGCCAGTGACCGCAGAGGTCATCCCGGCGGAGGTCGAGGAAGCTCTCCCGCCGGTAGTTGAGGAAGCCGGTCTACCGGTGGCGGAGGAATCCCGTCTACCGGTGGCCGAAGAGGCCGTCTCGTTCGAGGTCGATGGGGCCGCCATACCGGGGGCCGAGGAGGCTGTCTGGTCCGAAGCCGCGGGAATCCTTCAGCCGGATGCCGAGTCGGAACTGCGGGCATTGCCTTCCGGGAAGATGCCGGACCGATGGTCGCTCCTTGAACTCAGGCTCTGGATGGAAGACTCCCGCAGGTTGTCGAACGAAACAATCGAGGGGGTGCACTCCGAAATCGAGCGCATCCTCCAGGTCGAATCCGCTCTCGGAAAGACCGCCGCCCTTGCCCCCGTGGCCGAGAGGCTCGCGGGCATTCGAGCGGGCATCGAGCGCCGCCTGGACAGCCTGAGAGAGCGGGATGGCGAGTGGCTTAAAAGAATCACGTGGGTCGAAAACCTGGAAAGGATCTCGGCGACCTGGGAATCCCTCATCGAGACCGAGGAGAGCGTGGCCGAGAGTATCGAGGCGGCAGTCTCGGAGACTCTCACCGAGCCTCGGGCAGGCGCGACCGGGAGTTTCGATGCGGCGGCCCCGGAGGCGGCCGTCGAGTCTCGGGCAGGCGGGGCCGAGAGCATCGAGGCGGCAGTCTCGGAGACGCTTTTCGAGCCTCGGGAGAGCGTGATCGGGAGTTTCGACGCGGCGGCCCCGGAGGCGGCCGTCGAGCCCCGTGAAAGCGATATCGGGAGTCCGGCCGAGGGCGTCGAGGAAGTCCCGCCCGAACGGGAAATCGCCGCGCCCTTCCCGGCCCCGCCGCACGCCGCGCCAACGAGGAGTGAAGACATCTACCTTTTCTATTATTCGGGCAGGCCTTTCGCGCTTTCGGCCTCGGCGGTGGTCAAATCCCGGTCGGTTTCCCGACAAACCGCCAAAAAAATCCTCAAGCGCGGATATGCTACCCTGGCCGATGTCAAACCGCTTTTCCGCAGTATCCGCACGGGAGTTTCGGGAAGGCTCGCCACGATGTCCGGGAAGGTTTTGAAATCCACTGAATTCGCCGTGATCGGCCCGAACTACTTCCAGGTCGCCCAGGCGCCGCCCGATCCCCGAATGGCCATATTCGTCACCACCGGCAGCGACTACGGCGTCATCCTCGCCGATTCGGAGAAAGTCGATTTCAGGGCTGAAGCCGAGATCGACTTCGAGACCTGTTCCTGTGGCGCGGCGCTCGGCACGGTCAGAACGGAATCGGGCCTTTGCGCCGAAGTGCTCGACATCTGGCGCTTATTCCCGGATGGGGAACCGGCCCCCGTCGATTCTTAGGGTATTGTCCGGAAGAGTTTTTCGAAAGTGATTCGCGCCGTGTGGCAACCAGGCGCTCCGCGCGGACGCGGTAGCGGCCCCTCGAATGCCGCCCGGCGCCGGGAGTTGGAAGATGTTCTCTGGGGAACTGTTTCAAAAATTCCTGGATCGCCTCGCCGAGGTCAGGATTTACAGGGAACAGGGTCTCGACGACGGGATAGGCGAAATGTTCGGCGAAATGCTTGCCGAAATCGAGAAGAGCCCCCTTTCCGGCCCGGAAAAGGAGGAATTGCGCCTGCGTATCAAGTCGGAGTCCCGGGGCCTGCACCTCGGTCCCAAACGGCCCGAGGAGCGGTCCCGCACTGCCGCTACCGACCCGTCCCAGCACTTCAATTACGGGCGGGCTTTGATGGACGGTCAGTTTTGGGAGGAGGCGATAGCCGAGTTCGACGCGGCCGCCGAACTCGGGCACGAGGTCCTCGGGTGCCGTGAATATTGCGGCGATTGCGCCGCCCGCATGGAACAGTGGGGCGATGCCATCCGGTTCTACAACATGGTGTACGCGGACGAAAGCATCTCAGGGGAACTCAAAAGAAAAGTCCTCCTCAAGATAAGCAAGTGTTCGCAAACTCAAAAGAAAGTGGCCATCGATTCGGTGATCCAGGCGAAAAGCAGCGGGTCGGAAGCCTCGCACAAAGCGCGCCCGGGGCACGAAGTCGTCACTTCCTCGATTTCCTCACTGGACGGTTATTCGGTAAACGCGGTCCTGGGCCAGACGGTCCACTCGTGGGCGGCCCCCGACGCCGGTCCGCCCTCCCGGCCCCAACATGCCTACCGCATTATCAACCTCCTCCACGTCGGGTCCAGTTCGCTGATCGTCGAACTCGAACAGCAGGGCTCGGACAAAAGATTCGCGGGCCAGAGCCTGACCGGCCGGTTCGGCGAGATTCTCTCCCCCGAGAAGCTTGCCGCCTGGGTATGCAGGCAGGCGGCCACCGCCTCGCGCCACCTGGTGAGGATGTCCGACCTGGCGCATTCCGACGGGCACTTCTTTATCGTCCGCGAATACTTTCCGCTCTCGATCTGCGATATTCTCTCCACCGGCGAAGTCATGCCGATCCCGCTCTGCGTGCGATTCGCCCACCAGGTGCTCGAAGCCCTCGGAGACCTTCACCTGCACATGGGCCTTGACGGAAAACCACGCAACAGCTTCCACCTCGATCTGAGGCCCTCGCGGGTCCTCCTGCGGACCGACCAGCCCTGCGTCAAGATCTGCAACGGCGGCCTGTGGAGAGAACTCGAACGCG
This sequence comes from Syntrophobacteraceae bacterium, assembly GCA_049300095.1. GTDB lineage: Bacteria > Desulfobacterota > Syntrophobacteria > Syntrophobacterales > Syntrophobacteraceae > SbD1. The sequence goes on along the minus strand of JBAQYM010000163.1, from coordinate 4,562 downwards.
CGGCCCCCGATGAAACCGCCGTCGGGAAGCTTCCCCTTCACTACCTCTCATACAGGGCGCCCGAGCAGTTCAGGCCCTATCTCGCGCGGAAACGGCCCCCGGTTTTCACCGACATCTATCTTTTCGGCACGCTATTCTACGAAATGTTGACGGGTATCCCCGCCTTCAAAGCGTCCTCTTACGCGGAATACGAAATCCAGCACTGCGAGCAGTATCCTTCGCCTCCCAGGGTCTGGCGCGCGGAAATCCCCGACGTGCTAAACGACATAATAATGCGGTGCCTGGAGTCCGACCCGACAAAGCGTTTTCGCAGCACTACCCAGATGTCTCTCATCATCGAGAAATCCTTTCCGGACGCCCTTGCGCGGCCAAAGGACGATTCTTACCCGAAATTTTTGCAAAAACTGAAACTTATCTGACGAGCCTAGCCGCCCTCCTTTAGGCGCCTCCCGAGAAGCTGTGGATAATCCCCCATCTGCGGTGTTTTACATCAATCGATATTATCGTTGGAATTAAAGATACTTAAACCGATTAGCAGGGAACGCCTGATGTATTTTACATCACCTGCCCTCTTGCCCCGGAAATGCTCCCCTCGATCTCGCTTATAGAATGTGTAGTCTTTTCAGCTATTTGCCTAAAACAACCCTATCCGGCACGAACCTTGCCTATAAGAGAGGGCAAGAAACGACGCGCAAAAGGATTACAGCCTGAAATAAATATCAAGAGATTCCCGGAGGAGGACGGTCATGGAAAAGAAAGCCACAAGGGCGGCAAGCTTCAAGATGGTTCCCGGCACCGAAGAAAAATGCATCTGGATGGAAGCCGGAGTTATCGACTACAAACTTTGCAACAACTACTACAACTGCCATACCTGCGCATTCGACAAGGCCATGAAGGAAACCTCCGACCGGAACGCCGAAACCCGCCGCCTGGGGCTGGACACGGACGGCAAGAGGTCCCACATCGTCGAATGGCGCGAGAAGATGAAACAGAAACAGGGGCTCGAGCGCAAGTGCCGCCACACGCTCACCGGAAGAGCGCCGGTCCGCCTGTGTCCTTACAACTACGAGTGCGGTAGCTGCGCTTTCGACCAGATGCTCGAAGACGGATTCGAATTGCAGCTTCCGTTCCGGATTGCCGGCATTCCCGAAATCGACGGATACAGGGTGCCCGACGGCCATTTCTTCCACTTCGGCCATTCCTGGGCGAGGGTTGAAAGCGGCGGCCGCATCCGGATCGGGCTGGACGATTTCAGCACGAGGGTTTTCGGCAAGGCGGACAAGTTCGACCTGCCTCTTACGGGTGAAGAGATCAAGTTCAGCGAAATAGGGCTGGCATTCAAGCGCGGTGGAAATGAGGCCAACGTGCTCTCGCCGGTGGCGGGAATTGTCGCCGCGGTCAACTACCAGGCCTCGAAAGAACCCGGGCTGGTCAGGGAAGAGCCCTACAACAACGGATGGCTCATGGTCGTGGAACCGGTCGAAATGAAGAAGAACCTCAAAGAACTCATGTACGGCAAGCAGACCAACGAGTGGGTCGGCGCCGAGCACCTGAAGCTGATGGCAATGGTGAGCCGGGTCGGTGTCACGATGGCGGACGGCGGCTCCATCGAGGATGTGATCGGAAACGTGCCCAGCCTCGAATGGGGCGTGCTCACCAAGGAATTCCTGAGAACGTAGACGGACAGCGCAACACACTCACCCCCCAAAGCACCCCCATCCGCCCCCCGGATGGGGGTTTTCATTTGGTGAGCGGTGAAGAGCGAAGAGTGAAGAGTGAAGAGTGAAGAGTGAGCGGTGAAGAGCGAAGAGTGAAGGGTGAAGGGTGAAGGGTGAAGGGTGAAGAGTGAAAGGTGAAGAGTGAAAGGCGGGTGAACGGCAGTGGGCGCTGAACGGCGGTGGGCGGTGAACGGCGGGGGCTCGCATTTACCAAGGTGGGCGCGAGTCTACGTGGGGCAGGCTTTCCAGCCTGCCGTTCGCTGAAGGCCCCGTGCTCCCTCGCAAGCAGGTCAATTCAGGCTGGGACGCCAGGCCCTGGCACGACCCCGCCTCTCCCGGCAGACCGGGCGGGGATCAACCCCGCCCCTACGCCCGTCCGCGATTATGAATTGTCACCGCTTGAAAACGGCAAGGCAAAGGCCAATGGCGCCCGTCCGCGATTATGAATTGTCATCACCTCGTAGGGGCGGGGTGCAGGGGCTGTTGCCCAAATGTAAAAACTGCGACAGGTGTGGCCAAAACAGGGCGGAGGTCTCCCCTCCCTTGGCGGGCGGGGCTGGGGGAGGGGGTCGTAAGTACTTGAAAATTCAACACCCTCACCCTCCCCTAACCCCTCCCATCGCGGGGAGGGGGACTTACGCCCGGCTCAATAGTCGCGCAACTGGAATATTTCTTTGGGCAACAGCCCCTTGATCCCCGCCCGCACCGGCCAAAGGGAGGGACCCCTTTTTCGGCATCTCGCTAGCGCAACGCCCCCTCCCACTCGCCGTCTTTCCAGCCGGCGACGTTGGCAAGTTCAAACAATGCCATGGCCGCGCTCTCATCGCGCCGGTCGAACGCGAGGTCGCGCATCCGGTTGTATTTTTCCACCGTGCACTCGGCGTGCCCCTTCCCTTTCTCCAGGATAGAGTAGGAAAGATAGGATTCGAAGTCGCTCACCGTGCTCTCACTTTGGCATTTTTCGAAGAAAGCTTTGAAATCCATGATATCTCCTGTGAGTGTATGGATCTATCCTCACTCTTCACCGTTCATTCTTCACTCTTCACCGCTCACTCTTCACTGTTCACTGTTCACCGCCTTTCATGATACCAAAAACCGCCGCTTCGCACAAAAGGTTTGTGCCAATTTTCTTTAAGCCCGCCCAATGCGCCTTTCCTGACGGCCCGGTTCACGGCCCACGGGCTTGTGAGACTTTTTTTGCAATTTGGATCTCCAAGTGAGAAAAATTTTGTATTTCTGGTGGCTTACACCTGCCTCACCACGCCGCGCGACAATGCCGGCGGAACACCAAGCAATCAATAAGAAGTAAATCCGCATAGATACTAAATTATCTCCACGGCAATCACCGCTGGCACGCATTATGCCATTATAGAGAACCGTATCGGGTGAACGGCGCAAAACGGGAACCAGCCTACATCCGATCGCTCCGGACCGGACATCCGGAGTTAATCTTCAAGCGATTGCTCCCCGGAGAACTGAGGCGGGAGAGGAGGCGGGCATGTAGACGGAAGTCTTCAACCGGCAACAGTGACTAAGAGAGACAAGATCGAAATCAACGGCTTTACCGCTTAATATCTCAGGAGAACACAATGAAAAAAATCAGCACCATAATAGGAGTGGGGATGATCTCGATGGCCGTCGCCCTTGCGCCGGCTTTCGCGCAACAGACAAAACCGCAGGAACCCGCAAGCACGACGACGGCCGTTCAGCCCAAGGCCGACACGAAAGCGCCGGTGACCGCTCCCGCCGCAAAAGACGACAAGAGCCTCCCGGTAAAGCCCGGGACCGACGCGAAAGCCCCTCCGATTCCCGCCAAGCCGGGAACTGACGTGAAAAGCGACGCCAAGGGCATGCCCGCAAGTCCTGGCGCGGAGACCAAGAGTGGGAGCGTTCCCGCAAAGCCCGGCAGTGATGTGAAAGCCGATAAGGCGCTTCCGGGCAAGTCTGAAACAGGGGTGAAGGATGACAAAGCCGCGCCCGTTAAGCCGGGAGCGGCCATGAAGAGCGACACGCCCGTCAAGTCGGACGCCAAGTCCTCGGTAAAGCGGGAATCTTCGGCACAACCGGACAAGGCGTCGGCGAAGGTTCATTCCTCGAAGACGACGAAACATCATCACGTAAAGGCCAAGGACGCGGACAAGAATACCGGCGCAACCGAGCCGGTGAAGCCCGCGACGGGCAAGTAACCACGGTGTTCGACGCCGCGAACTGAAATTCAGATAAACGGCGGTGCAAGGTTTTCAGCAAAAAAATCCCCGCGCGTCCGTCCGGACTGCCGGCCGGCGCCGGGGATTTTTGATTTACGATGGGATTTACCGAATATCGTGTCTATTTCGTCTATTTTGTCTATTTCGCCAATTTCGTCCGCTATTCGGGAATAATGTCATCCTTCCCCGCATCCGGGGCCCAGACGGGAAGAGGACCGCATGTGTCCGCGTCGGGGTCCCACCGATGCCGGTAGGAGCAGCCGACCTTGATGGTTTGATCCATGTGCTTCCATCCCTTTACGTAATAGGGACAGGCGTCGTTGAAGCAGACGTAGAAATATTCGGCGCTCCAGGTCGAAAGGGGGGGCGTCTTCCACTTGTTCATCTTCTGATTGCAGTGGGGGCAGACGGTTTTATCCTGCTGCATCCGTTACTCCTTTTCATCAATGATTACGGCGTCAACTCAACGGTAACACTTTCGAGCCCGTGTCGGCAAGAGGAGATCGGGACCGGCCCCAAGAACACCTCTCTGCCGCGACCGATCTCCCCTTACGAGCAATACCGTTCACTTAAGGCAGCCAGGTACGTGGGGCAGGCTTTCCAGCCTGCCGGCCGATTAAGGTCCGTGATCCTTGGC
>JBAQYM010000162.1:0-23739 GCA_049300095.1 Syntrophobacteraceae bacterium | reverse complement strand
CTTGAATTTTGGCAGTAAGTTTCTGAATCAACACATAATTTGGAGCATAAATGCCTAAATTTTGTGGGAACTGTCCTCTTGACTGAAGATGCTTATTTAAGCGCTTATAGGGATCAACCCCGCCCCTGCGGTCTTCAAGGCAACCTGATACCATGGTTGAAACGTAGGGGCGGGGTTGATCCCCGCCCGGTTCACTCGGACCACCCAGTCCACCCGGAACGCCCGGACCCGGTCCGAGCGCTAGTCGGCGTAAATGATGACCCTGCCGCTATCAAGAGAGTACTTGGCGCCGACGATTCTCAGCTTTTTCTCTTTGACAAGCGACTTGATTACGTCGGACTTCTCCGTGAGCGACTGACTGACCAGCTTGATGTTATTATCGATCGCGGTCTCCACCAGCGCGGCCTTATCGCTCGGCTTGGCCGGCTTGCCGGCTTTTTTCACGGCGGGAGCTATGGTTTCTATTATGGCCCCTATGTTGCCGTGAGGCTCTCCCGTGGCGTCAAAAGCGGCGCTTACCGCTCCGCATTTTTGATGGCCCAGGACCATCACAAGCGGGCAGCCCAGGTGTTCGGCGGCATATTCGATGCTCCCCAGGACGACCGGGTCGGCAACGTTGCCGGCAACCCTCACGACAAAGATCTCCCCGAGGGTCCGGTCGAAGATGATTTCGGGGGGGACCCGCGAATCCGAGCACGTGAGGATCACCGCAAAGGGTTTCTGCCCCGCGACAAGGGCCTGCCGGACTTTGGGGTCGCCGCTGTTATTGATGGTCAGTTGATTTGCGGCGTACCTTTGATTTCCCTCCATGAGCTTCGCAAGGGCTTCATTGGCGGTCATTCCCGGACCGGCCTCCGATGCGAAAGCACTCATGCCGGCCATCAGGATCATGGCAATTGCCGTGGACAAAATAAAAACTCTCGTTCTCATCACTCCCCCTGTTTTCCAGTTGTTTACCGTTAAGGAAAAAGTCGCGGCAGGTCAAAATCTATCGTCGCATCTATGGTATCGCGGACCCGGCCCACGGATCATAGGTCAAAAATGACCTGAAGCACCCCGTCCACTTTGCGCAGCCGCTCTTTGATCCCGGCCGCCTGTTGCGGAGCGATCCGTCCGGCCTTCCATCGGGCGTGGAGGCCCGATACGGCGCGGGAAACTCCATCCAGCGCCCCACGCGTATCCAGGTCGTCGTTCATGGCCGACTCGAAGCGGGAGGTGATTTCACCCGCAAGCTTCTCTGTTGCCCCATCCGGCGCGGCGCGTTTGTCGGCCCCGCCCGCGGTAATATCGTTTACCATGGAGCGCAGCGCATCGAGTTTCCCGCAGGTTTCGCGGAAAGACTCCATCGTCAGGTTGAGGCGTTTGCGGTAGTGCGCATGGAGCAGGTAAAACCGTATGTGTTCCCAGGTATATCCCTGCGCGAGGAGGTCCTCGGTATAAACGATGTTGTCGAGGCTCTTGGACATTTTCTTGCCCCGAACCAGCACGTGGTGGCCGTGCAGCCAGTAGCGGGCGAGCTCTTTGCCGGATGCCGACTCCATTACGGCGATGTTGTAGTCGTGGTGCCGGTACAGGTTGTCTATGCCGCCGCAGAAAATATCCAGGCTGTAGCCGAGGCACTCGGAGATCATGGCGGGGTCCTGAACGTTCCAGGACGGCCTCCCCTTCCCTATGTCGGTCTCCCAGAAGACGTAATCGCCGTCCCGGTATCCGTGCCACAGGATGAAGTCTCCGAGGTTCCACCTCTGGCCCGGATAGGTGTCTTTCTTAAAGCGCCTCTTCTGTTTGGGCCACTTGCTCATGTCGAGCCTGAAGAGCTTTCCGAATCCCTCGAATTTGAGGGGATCGAAGAAGACATCGCCCTCGCGCCAGTATGCGTATCCCTTCCGGACAAGTTTCCGGATGATGCGCACGGCCTGTTCGACGCTGGTCGAGGAACGGGGAATCTTTTCGGGAAGCTTCATCCTGAGCCCGCGAGCTTCCTCGAAAAAGCGCTCCGCAACGGCCCCGGTAAGCTCCCCGATTGTCAGGCCCTCGCCCGCCGCTTCCGAAATCGCCTTGTCTTCGACGTCCGTGAAGTTCAGGGCCCTCTTGACGCTGTATCCCAGGTATTCGAGATATCTCACGAGGGCGTCCTGCCAGATGAACGAGCGGTAGTTGCCCACATGAGGCCGCCGGTATATCGAGGGGCCGCAACTGAACATCTTGACTGTCCGGCCGCTTCGGGGTTCGAAGGGCTCCTTTTCGCGGGTCATGGTGTTGAGGAGCTGGAGCATCGGTTTGTTCCTTCCGGCAGCGCGCGTATTTGAGGGCAGGACAGGTATCCGGCACACATCCGGATGGCCTCACCTGCCGTGGGAGCGGCTTGCAGCCGCGATGTCCTTGATTCGGCTCACCCGAGCTGGTCGTTGGGGGTTGGTAGGTTGGGTTAAGCGGTAGCGAAACCCAACATTTTTCCAGGACACAAACATAACCAAGACCCCTCGTTCCCATGCTCCGGGGGCTGTTGCCCAAAGCAATATTCAAGTCGCGCGACTATTGAGCCGGACGTGAGTCCCCCTCCCTGCGATGGGAGGGGTTAGGGGAGGGTGTTGAATTTTCAAGTACTTACGACCCCCTCCCCCAGCCCCTCCCGCCAAGGGAGGGGAGACCTCCGCCCTGTTTTGGCCACACCTGTCGCAACTTTTGCGTTTGGGCAACAGCCCCTCCGGCGTGGGAATGCATACCCGCACGGACGGATCACGTGTGAGTTTGCCGGTCAGGTCCGCATTCCCACGCCGGAGCATGGGAACGAGGGAGTAACCGCGGATGCCGGCTTGTTCGTCTTTCATACAAACCTACGGCTACGGCTATCTTCATCGACGCCGCGTATGATTCAAAAAAAGGTCCACCGATGGAGAATTTAGAACGGTGGAGCGGTTTTGTAAAGAGAAGGCCTCACCGGCGGGTGCCGGTCCCTATCGGCCGTCCTCGGGCTTTGTCCCCAGATGGGTTCGCGGCGGCTCCCCGGTTTTTTGGATCAGCACCTTGTCCACCCTGCGCCCGTCCATGTCCACAACCTCGAACCGATAGCCGCAGCATTCGAAGCGGTCCCCCGTCGCGGGAACACGCTTAAGGGAGGTCATCATGAAGCCGCCAAGGGTTTGAAACCCTCCGTCATCCTCGCCGGGAAGGCCCCTGATGTGAAAATGCGCCTTGAGCTCGTCAACCGGGAGCATGCCGTCAACGAGCCATGACCCGTCTTCCCGCTGCACGATCCGCGGCTCCTCCGGCTTGTCGGCCGAGAGGATGTCGCCGACGATCGCCTCCATGATGTCGCTCAGCGTGACAATCCCCTCGATCGTCCCGTATTCGTCGACGACCAGGGCCATCTCCCTGCCGGATTCCCTGAAAAGTTCGAGCACCTTGAGGGCGTGCATGCTCTCGTGCACGTAGAGGGGCTTATGCAGGGCGGCCCCGAGATCGAAGGGCCTGCCGGTCAGGCATTGCGCGGCAAGGTCGCGCACGTGCACCGTGCCCACCATATTTCCGATGCGCCCCGAGGCGACCGGGAAGCGCGACATCCTGCTTTTGGCAATCTTTCGCCGCGTCTTTTCCGGGGCATCGTTTATATCGAGCCAGACGATCTTTTTGCGCGGGGTCATCATCACGCCCACCCGGCGGTCGCCGAGCCGGAAGACCCTTTCAACCATCTCCTTTTCGGCCTCGTGGAAAACCCCCGCAACCGTCGCCTGCCCGATAAGCGCCCTGATTTCGTGTTCGGTGACCGGGGACTCCTTGCCGGGCCGGAACCCGGTGATGCGGAGCACAAATTCGGTCGTGACGCTCAAGAGGTATATCACGGGAGAGGCGATCCGCGATAACGTCTCCATCGGCCCGGCGACGGCGCGGGCGATAGTCTCGGGCCAGGCCAGCGCAAGCCGTTTAGGCACCAGTTCGCCCAGGAGGAGTGAAAAATAAGTGATAAGCCCGACAACAATGGCCAAAGCAATCGTTTCATTGTGTTCGGCAAGATAAGGGACCGAGGCGAGCGGCACGGCCAGGCGCGCCGCAAGGCTCACTCCCCCGAATGCTCCGCTCAAAACACCCACCAGTGTGATCCCCACCTGGATGGTTGCCAGGAAGCGCTGGGGATTTCGCGCCAATTCGAGGGCTGCGCGGGCCTTGGCGTCGCCCTCCTCGGCGCGCTGCTGAAGACGAAGCTTTCTCGATGACACCACGGCGAGCTCGGACATCGCAAAAACGCCGTTCACCGTGATGAGCAGCAATACGATCAAAACGTCCAGAATGCCGAAAAACATTTCCTTCTCCGCCTTCACCCCCCGGCGCCGTTCCCTCCCTGACAGGGTGCTGAAAAAGGTGCTCCTGGTAAAGAAACGAGTGAAAACACCGAGACACGTCATTCCGGCAAAAGCCGGAATCCAGGTGTTTCAGGTGTAGATTCAACAGATTGGGACCGATGGGGCCCCTTATGAAACTTCATGGGGTCATGAAGTTTCATACTCGTTCAAACCCTGTCCGAGGACTGGGCGGCCCCGCTGGGTTCCGGCTTTCGCCGGAATGACGGACGTAGCGATCTCCGGCCCAATTCCGGGTATCAGGAAGACTTTTTCAGCACCCTCCCTAAATCAAAAAAGGCGGGATGGTAAACCCGCCATTTTTGAATATCGATTGGGAACCGGGCCGCTCCGCCCCCGGCTGTCAGGCAAGAGAGACAGAACTGGCCTGCGCTCCCTCGTCTCCCGATTGCTCGACAAAGGTAACGGCGATCCCCACCTGGAGGTGTTTGAATTTGCCGTCGAGAACGGCGTTTTCATGGAAATAAACTTCGCGCCCTTCGGCGGTGGCAAGAAATCCGTAGCCGTCCTCGGGGAAAAGCCTCACCACGCGCGCAACCGGCTTCTCGAAGTGGGTCTTGACCTCGCCCCTCTGCTTTTCCGAATGTTCCTTGACGCGCCGCTGCGCCGTTTCAAACGAATTCACAATGGCCACATGCAGGTCCTCGTCCGGCTCCCTTTTCACCACCAACTCGCCGCCGGGGACCGTTATATCGATTCTGACGTTATACAGCATTCCACTTCGCTGACTGCGGTGCGGCCTGTCCACCTTGACCCGGCACCCGATGATCTGATCGTAGATTCTATCCAGTTTTGCCGCCTTTTCCCTTATGAGCGACTCGGTTTCGCCGTTCAGCCGCACGTCGCGCGCCCTGATTTCCAGTGGTAATTTCATTAATTCTCTCCCTCTACTGTTTATGATGCCCGATACCCGGTATCGGATGTTGGACTTCAGATGTTGGATATTGGATATTGCATGTTGGATGTTGCATGTTGGGCGCCGGGTGTTGGATAATTGCCGTTCAATCGTCAGCACCCGTTACCCACTCTCGATGAAATATCAGCGCCGGACCGTGAGACTCACGCGGTTCCGCCGGCACCGGACATCCACCGCCCACCATCCAACATCGACCCTCCGGAATCGAGCCTCTTCCTAATAGATTAATCCCGCTGATGGGGAACGTCCATTTACCAGCCTCATCAGGCGCAATGCAATCTTTTTTTATTCCTTCAACTTCGTTTGTATTTTGATCCGAGACTCCAGCGTCTTATGAACGGGACAGCGGTTCGCGATCTCGGCCAGCTTCCCGCGCGTCGCATCGTCAAGGTTGCCCAGCAGCTCGATTTCCCGTTCGATGAAGTCGATTTTTCTTTGCGGGTCCTCGCATCCGACGCAATCCTCGGCGTGGATCTTCTGATGTCTGAGCCTGACGACCGCCGAATCGAGCGGCAGACCCTTCCGGTCCGCATACATCCTGAGGGTCATGCCCGTACAGGCCCCCAGGGCGGCCACCAGCAGATCGTAGGGGTTCGGACCGGTATCGGCCCCCCCCACGGCAATGGGTTCATCCGCGATGATGCTGTGCCCGTTGGCCACGATCTCGGTTTGAAATCCGCTCTTGCCCGTGCGGGCCACAACCCGGTTGTCGCTCAGGTCCCTGACGCGCGCCGGTTTTTCCGGGACCCTGAGGTATTTTTTCGACCACGCGGCGAGCACCGACCCGACGTAGAGAGAATCCTCGCGGTTCGAGAGCAGGTGGTCGGCCGTGTCGAGCGATATGAAACTCTTCGGGTGGCGCGCGGCCATAAAGATTTTTGCCGCATTCTCGACCGGGACGATCCGGTCCAGTGGGGAATGGAAAATGACCAGCGGCTTTCGAAGGTCCCTGAGCGAGTTCTCCATGCTGGTTTGCTTGAGATCGTCGAGGAACTGCTTCCGGATCTTGAAATCCTTCCCGGAAATGTTGATCGTGGTCTCGCCCCTGGTTTCGAGGCTTTCCCGCGAGCCCTCCCCCATGTAGCGCACCAGGTCCGAGGGGTCGGACGGAGCGGCTATTACGGCCACGGCCTCGGCGGAAGCAATGTTTGCGGCCGCCTGGAGCACGGCGGCCCCCCCGAGCGAATGCCCGATCAGAAGCTTCGGGGCCTCGTATTTTTCCCGCAAAAAATCGGCGGCCGCAACCAGGTCGGAAACATTGGTGGAAAAGCTTGTCTCCGAAAAATCCCCCTCGCTCTCGCCAAGACCGGTAAAATCGAAGCGCAGTACCGCGATCCCCTGCCGGGCAAGTGCCCTGTCGATATTTACGACCGCGTTGAAATTTTTTGTGCAGGTGAAGCAATGTGCAAAAAGTGCATAAGCGGAAGGTTTTTCATCGACGGGAAGGTCAAGGCGGGCGGCCAGCCTCTTTCCTTCCGGGTTCTTGAAGAAAAGTCTTTGAAACTGCATGCTGACCTCGGAATTCGGATCCAGGATAGACAGGAAAACAGTCCCCCTCCAGGGGCGGCCCCCACGCTGTAAGATTAATCATTTCGCGCAACGCCGCAATCAAATAATGCCCCCGGTCCGGTCCTTCCGGAGAATATCGATGCCCACCCGCGCCGCATTTGCGCCGGAGTGAGAAAATCCTCCTTGCGCATCGCGAAAAACTTCACTAGAATGACAGACGGTTTGGATTCGTAGGAAAGCTTGCAACAGTTATGTGGAATTCATCCCCAAGAAAAAAGGAGGAAGACTGGAAATGACTAGAGGAAAGTTAGCATCGTGTGTTATTGCCGCAGTATTCATTTTCTCCGTGGCATTTATCGCGTTTGCCGCGGACCAGAAGGTGGAGGACAACTTCGCCATCAAGGCGGCGCTCTGGCCAACGCCGACCAAGGCCCCCGTGCAGCTCAGCCACAAGAAGCACGCCGAAGATTACAAGGTCGCCTGCGCCGACTGCCACCACGTCTATAAGGACGGCAAGAATACATGGAAGCAGGGAGACGTTGTCGACAAGTGCGCCAAGTGCCACACCGAGGCAACTATTCAAGGTGAGAAAAAACTGCCGCCCGATCAGCAGAAACTCAACCTGAAGCTGGCCTACCACAACAATTGCATCCCCTGCCACCAGAAGTTCAAGAAGGAAAAAGCCGACACCAAGGCCCCGGTCACGTGCGCTCAGTGCCATCCCGGCGCCAAGGAATAGCTCTATTTCCGACGCAATGCCACATCAAAAAGGCCCGCCTCCGAGCGGGCCTTTTCCGTTATAGACCGCTCTGTTTCACCACCGGCGTTATATCAATGTGGGTTATACAAAGTAAATGTAGGTTGGGTTAAGCGGAGCGAAACCCAACAATTCATGGCATGGACCAAAGACCTGTTGGGTTTCGCTCCGCTTAACCCAACCTACCTCGGCCGGCACAGCCCCTCCCACCCCCACGGCATTTTCATCGCGGCTGCAAGCCGCTCCCGCCCCCGGGGCATTGTGGAGGCGGTCTTGACCGTCGGGGGCACCCACTTTTCCCGGGCAACCCGGCGTTAAACGACAAAAGCCGCTTGTTCTCAAAAGAACATGCGGCTTTTTTTCGAATCGATCGAGATCGAGATGAGAGCGGACTAGACTTCTTCCACTGTTATGGCGCCCGACTCGCAGACTTCCACACAGCTTTCGCAGCCCAGGCACTCATCTTCGTTCACGGGCTCCGCTTTGCCTTCCACCAGTTCGTATACATCGACGGGGCAAACATCTACGCATTCAGCGTCGCCAGTGCATTTGTCCTTGTCAACCGTTACCTTGAAGCTCATTTTTTCCTCCGTGGTCGCTTGAGTTTAATTCGGGCAATCGCGTCAGCAGACTTATTTCCAGCGCCTAAAGCGTCCTGGGCAGTTTTTTCGTACCCTCTTCCAAAATTATTGTCAAGCTGAATATTTGCACCAGCGAGACAAGGCCGGGAGAGAGGCTGGGCGCGGAAGGCGCGCATGGGGCCGGGCGGGAAACGTTTTGCACACTATTTTACGAACTTGGCGTGAAATATAATGCAAATTATAACCTACCAGAACCTCCGTACTGCCGGAGTCGCCCTGAAAAAAACCCGCTTGCGATAAAACACACAGCACCCGAATCGCTTTTTTCCACCCATCGGGCGGAACAAGCTCCGGGGCCGAAGCCCCGGAGCAGTGAAGCCTACAGCCTGGATTTAAACACAACCGGTGGGCTTAGGCAAGCCCGCCATTTTACATGCGCCCTTGCCCGGTCCCGAGGGGAAAAGCTCATAGATGTATTTGAGCTTGTAGCCCGTGACCTTGGTCAGAATGCGGACCATGGGGGCGATGCCGTGCTTTTTGTAGTAATCCTGGAGCACGTGAATGACCTTCCAGTGCTCTTCGGTCAGATCGGATATACCTTCGGAATTCTTCACGTAATCGACCCACTCGGGGCACCAGGTATCAAAACTTGTGATGAAACCGTCTTCGTCAACGTCAAAATTCTTGCCTTTAAATTCAATCTGGCCCATGAATTATCCTCCTTCAATAGACCGTGGGGTGACCGTGGGATTCCGGCAAAACCCTGTCCGGGTCAATTCCGGAATCGGCAGACATGCCGAACTTATCACTCTTGTGGGACTGAGCGGCTAAGATCATGGCATCCGCCCAGCTTTCGTTTCCGACAGCATGGATGTGAGAGTAGCCGGCCAGGGCGTTTTTATAACATATGCCATCGCGGCCCGCCACAATCCCGTGTCCTTTTCTCAGCTTAAAGACAAAAGGATACGCATCCGCATCGAGCTCATCGGTGATCCTCGAATAGTGGAATTCGTGCCCGCGCACAACCGAACCGACTTCGAAAAAGGGGTTCGAGTTGACGCATTCCATCACCGTATATCCGTGCCCCTGCGGCTTCGGCCCCAGGGCTATCCCGAAGGGGAAAACCCCCGCCATGGGATAGAGTTTCCCCTGGTGGTGGATGCCGCGGCACAGGAACATCAATCCGCCGCACTCCGCGTAAACGGGAAGGCCCGCCTCGATGGCGGACTTTACCGATTCACGAAACGTGCTGTTGGCGGAGAGCACTTCCAGGTGCGTTTCCGGGAAACCGCCGCCGATATAGAGGGCATCGAGTTCGGGCAGCGGGGCCTTTTCAAAACTGGAAATCTCGACAAGCACGGCGCCCCTGTCTTCGAGGGCCTCGAGATTTTCCGGGTAGTAGAACTGAAAAGCCGCGTCCCGCACGACACCGATCCTGACGGACGCCTCGCGCCGCTTTTCCGGCCCTTCGCCGGCAAGCGGCCAGCCCAGCGTACCGGCGCTTCCCGCAATCTTCCAGAGCGCCTCGATGTCGAGGCACTCCCTCATTCTCGACGCCGCATGGGACACCGCCCCCGAGATGTTTTCGGCCTCCTGGGGCGGGACCAGCCCGAGATGGCGCTCGGGGAAAAAATTACCGCTTTCCTTGGGAACGACCCCGAGCACCGGAACGCGGCAGAACTGCTCGATTGACTCCCTGAGCACCTTTTCGTGACGCTTTCCGGCCACCTGATTCAAAATCACGCCGGCCAGGTTCACCGCCGGGTCGAGGGTCTGGCAGCCCAGCACCATCGCCGCGGCCGTGCGCGTCACCTTCGTTGCGTCCAAAACAAGCACAACCGGGCACCTGAGGAGCTTGGCAAGCTCGGCGGTCGAATAGCTCCCGCTCGCATCCACTCCGTCGTAGAGCCCCCGGTTTCCTTCAATCAGGCTCCCGTCTCCCAGCCCGGCGCGGCGCACAAACGAGCGCACAATTTCCTCGGGCCGCATGAGAAACGGGTCCAGATTATAGCAGGGGTGGCCCGCGGCAACGCTGAGCCACCCCGCATCGATATAATCCGGCCCCTTCTTGAAGGGTACGATCCGCAGCCCAAGATACCGCTTCCACGCGGCGGCAAGCCCAAGCGAGACAACCGTCTTGCCGGAACCGCCCCGCAGTGCTGCCACTATCAGGCGCGATCTGTTGAAATCCATATACAATTCCGATTAAAACACCGGCGCGGGAGTTTCCTCCCCCGCCGGTTTTTTCCGACTAGAACTTAAACTGCGTGGTGGTTCTCCAGGTGGTCATGGCAAGACGGTAATCGTCAATGTGCTCATGCTGGAATGCCAGGCCGGTCCTCTCGAAGAAGCGCTCCCAGCCGATCCTGTTGATCCACTCGCCGATACGCTCGTAGCGGCGGCCGCCCTCGGCGTAAGCCTTGACGATCGTCTTGACCGTGTTGACCGTCGTGGGCCACCTGGGGGGCTCATTCGGAATGTAGGGAACGGCCAGTTTCGAAAACATCGGGACCGACTTCACGTTGGAGACCTTGCCGCCAACCCAGATCGCGATTCCGTCGCCTTCGCCGTCCGCCAGAGGCAGGGCCGGACACATCGTGTAGCAGTTGCCGCAGAACATGCACCGGTTGTTGTTGATCTCGATGCTCTTGAGTTCTCCAACCTTCTTGGGCTTGATGGCCGCGGTCGGGCATGCCGCCACGACAAGCGGAATCTCGCATATCTTCCCTACGCGTTCGTGCTCGACAAAGGGCGGCTTCCTGTGGACGCCGAGGATCGCGATGTCCGAGCAATGGACCGCGCCGCACATGTTGAGGCAGCAGGCCAGGGCGATACGGACCTGCGCGGGCAGTTTGTGCGACCCGAAGTATTCAAACAGCTCGTCCATGACCGCCTTCACAACGCCGGAGGCGTCGATCGCGGGCGTGTGGCAGTGGGCCCAGCCCTGGGTGTGGACGATATTGGTGATGCTGGCGCCGGTCCCGCCGATGGGGAACCAGTTGCCGCGGCTGCGCAGATCGGTGATCAGCGGCTGGAGCTTCGCCTTGTCGCTTACCAGAAACTCGACGTTGTTCCTGGTGGTCCAGCGCAGATAGCCCGCGCAGTACTTGTCCGCCAGGTCGCATACTTCCCGGATGTAGTCGGTGCTGATCAAGCGGGGGGTACCGATGCGAACCGAGTAAACCTCGGCGCCGGAATCGGCCACGTGGACCAGAACGCCCGGCTCCAGGATTTCATGGTAGTTCCACTTCCCGAAGTTGTCCTTGATCACCGGCGGGAAGAACCTGTCGTACTTGGGGGGACCGATATCGGTAATGCGATCTTGCATGAGATTGTTCGGATCAAAAGCCATCGTTTTTTCCTCCTAAGCTTGATGCCGTTGACGGAAAGCAGCCCCATCGTGCTCCCAGCCACCGGGAACGCCCGCTGGATCGTAGAAAATGTAGGGATTGAACCGGGGGGTATTTATCATGCGTGGATCGGGTTCGATCTCCATGGCCTTGAGGAACTCGCGAAGGCTCACGCGCTGGATGGTCTCACCCAGGCGCTCACGGTTCTTACCCTCTTCCATCCACCAATCCCAGAGCTTTTCCACGAATGCCTTGAACTCGGTGTACGGGGATTCCATCTTGATGAACGGGATGATGACGCTCGACATCTGTGCGCCGTCGAGAATCGGGGCCTTCGCGCCGCACAGGATGGTAGCGCCCTTGTCGAGGCCCGGCTTGAGCGCGCGGGGCATTACCCGGATGCAGTGCATGCAGCGGGTACAGTCTTCGTTATGAATCTTAAGCGTTCCGTCGTATTCCATGCACCCGGTGGGGCAAAGGTCGATGACTTCGGCCTTGATGTCGAACTTGCGTTTTTCCCTTCCGCCGGCCCCCGCGTGGGGAACCAGTTCGTTACCCACATAGGCCTGGACCGCTTTTTGATCGATGCGGATGTCGTCACGCCAGGTTCCGATTATCGAGCAGTCGGAACGGGCGATGGCGGCCACGCAGTCCATGGGGCAGCCGGAAGCCTTGAATTTGAACTTGTAGGGAAACATCGGCCGGTGGAGCGCGTCCTGAAATTCCTGCGTGAGATCGTAAATAATGTCCTGGGTATTGATGCAGGACCATTCACAACGCGACATTCCAAGGCAGCCCTCGGGGGTCCTCAGGTTGGATCCCGATCCGCCAAGGTCCATATCGAGTTCATGGGTCAGTTCGTAGAAAAGGGGCTCGAGATTATCGGTCGTCGTGCCGAGCAAAACGATGTCGCCGGTCGAGCCGTGCATGTTGGTGAGGCCGCTGCCCCTGGGGTCCCAAAGGTCGCAGAGCTTGCGAAGGACCTCGGTGGTGTAGTACTTGCCCGCGGGCTGGTTGACGCGCACGGTGTGGAAATGCGCGACAGCCGGAAAGAGGTCGGGCCGGTCGCAGTAGCGGCCGATAACGCCTCCGCCGTAACCGAGGACGCCAACGATACCGCCGTGCTTCCAGTGGCCTTCCTTGTCCCTGAAGGACATTTCCATCAGGCCAAGCCAGTCCTCGCACATTTTGTTGCCCTTGGCCGCCATTCTTTTGACATCGCTCACAAAACTCGGCCAGGGTCCCTTTTCAAGTTCGTCCAACATAGGGGTTGTGTGCTTCAGTGCCATTCGTTTTTCCTCCGTTAACCAGTTCCTCTGTAACGTTCAATAGAACTCACACTTGCCGCGGAGAATCGATTTCTCGCCTCTTTTCACCTCCCTTTCTCAGAGCGAATTTATACTACCCAAGAAACCTATTCTTGATTGCAGGCATGCTACTCTTACCCGGTTCGGTCTGACTCATCGGCAGGTTGGGGGGAAGGCGGGTTAGTTCATACCCTTTTCTTCTTTGTCGACATCGCCCTCGCTGGGAAGCATGTACATGGTGGTGCTGCCGCTCGACCAGTACTTGAGCTTGCCTTCGTTCACGAGTTCGTTGACGACCTTTTTTGCCTGCATCATCTTCATTTCGGGCACAGCTTTGCACAGATCGTTGAAATAGTGTTTGGTCTTTTTCTGCTGTTTCACCCACTCAATAATGCGTTGTTTTTCTTCCTCGCTCATTCGTTTACACTCCTGTATGGCCCGGTTATTTTTGAATGGATAGGGGATGTTGAATCGTCCATCCCACCGGCAGGACGAAAACAGCTTCATCCTGTCAACCCTGGAAAACCGCTCAAAATTCGGATTGACTCGGCCCTGATTACCTCCAACCATCGAGCTTTGTCAATAGAAAAGTCCAAAATTCTTAGCACTATCAAAATGTTGGGAATTCGAGCAGGCCGGGCGTGCGCATTTTTGCGCAAGAGCCTTAGAGCTTTTCAACTTGGAAACAATCAGTTAGAATGGCAAGCTTATCAGCGGGAACGGGGGGCCAAGCATCGTGGAAACTGCCCTTACCGACGGTCGCCGTCCGAAAGAGACGAACTTCCATCGCACCATAGCTCAAATTTGAATATATACTCCAAGGGGAAAGAAAGCACAATGGCAAATACGGACAAGAAGACAGCACAGCTAAACCTCTACATTAAATTCCTCAAGGAACGACTCTTCTTCGAGCCCGATTCCGCTATCCTGCACTACAACCTCGGCCTCGCCTACAGCCACAAGGACATGCTCGACGAAGCGATTTCCGAGATAAAGCAAGCCATCGAGTGCGAACCGAACCTCCCCCCGGCTTATGTCAACCTGGGCGGGCTTTACGCGCGCAAGGGCGAGCCGGAACTCAGCGTCGCGGCAAACCTCAAGGCGATCGAGATAGACCCGGATTTCGCCCCGGCCCACAGCAATCTGGCCCTCGGCTACATGCAGGCCGGGGACATGGAAAAGACCGTCCTGCACAGCAAGAAGGCGCTCGAACTCGCGCCCGGGTCCCCCCAGGCTTACAGCCTGCTTGCGGCCGCATACCTTCAGGCGGGTGATGCGCAAGCGGCGGCCGAAGTGTCCCGGCAAATGATCGATCAAAACGAGACCTTCGCCCCCGCGCACTACAACCTCGGCCTCGCCCTCCAGGCGATGGGCGAGGCGGAAGAAGCCGAAAAATACATGGCAAGAGCAAAACAACTGGGCTACCCGGCCCAGGCCGGGACTTGCGACCCGGCATAGACGCAGAATAATTCAGAGGCGACGATGCAAATTGCAAAAGACAGCTTTGTAGTGATCGAATACGACCTGCGCCTGGATGACGGCTCGTTTGTCAAAGGTGATGGCGGGCCGGTATCCATGAACTTTGTCGCGGGATACTCCCAGGTGCTCCCGGGGCTTGAAAGCCGCCTTCTGGGACTCACCGCGGGCGAGCGGGCCGACTTCGTGATTCCGGCTCGCGAAGCCTTCGGAGAGCACGACAAGAACCTGGTCCGCACCCTGAGCTTCGACGAATTTCCCGCGGGCCGCGACCTCCAGGCCGGCAAATGGGCGGCGGCCACAAACGAGGAGACCAAGGCCCAATACGGTTACTTCGTAACAGAGAAAACACATTCCTCAGTTACGCTGGACCACAACCATCCCATGGTCGGCAAGGACCTGCACTACAGGGTAAAAGTCCTGCTCGTGCGCCCGGCATCCAAAGAGGAACTGGAATACCTCCGGCCCTGCGAGCACGGAGATTCGCCCTCCCCGGAATAGAACAGGCAGGGCTGACCATCCGCAATTATCGCTTCCCCGTTTCCTTCCTCTAATATGACCGCACCGGCGCAAGCTCAAGGGGCAGTTGCGCAAAATTCGCACACGATTGCACAAATCCGGAATTTTTACGGAAAGAAAAACAGACGGCTGACATGTGGTTTCTCGCGGCCCTTTGGCTCGCGCCGGCGCTGGCCGCCACGCTGGTTTCGGCCTGGTTCGGAATCGCGGCCGCGGCATACGGTATTGACCGGGAATTTCTTCTTCGTGCTCTTCGTGCTCTTCGTGCTCTTCGTGTGCTTCGTGTGCTTCGTGTGCTTCGTGTGCTTCGTGATAGCAAAGGAGCTGATCCACCCACGAAGGACACGAAGAGATTTGTCCCGCCTCACATTAGGATGGAGCACTTGCAGGGGATCCAAGGAGGGGTTCCGGTGCGAGGAAAAGACTGGAAATCACCAATTTCGTCATTCCGGCGGAAGCCGGAATGACGATGCGTGAGGGCATTTCGGCCATCGGATACGATGGAACTTACGGGAGGCTAAAGACAACCCTCGGCGTTCTTGCGGTACCAGGCGCAGTCATGTAGGTTGGGTTAAGCGGAGCGAAACCCAACATTTCCGCGGGAGAAAACAGCACTCGTTGGGTTTCGCTATCGCTTAACCCAACCTACAACTATCGCGAAACCCAACCTTTGGTTTGGAAAAGCGCTAGAGACAGCCCTCGGCGTTCTTGCTGTACCAGGTGCAGAAATCATACAGCGTCTTCGCGCGGGCTTCCCCCTGGAGAATGCCGCGGCACAGATCGAAGAGCTCCTTGTGCATCGCGACCGATTCCTCCTTGTTTCCAGCCGACTCGTAGAAACGCCGCACCAGCGCGCCGGCCTTGAGCGACGCCGAGCCGAAAATCCTCTCCCTCGGGTCCTTGGGCTCCTCGAAAGGTTCCCAGTTATCGTAGCCGATCTTCAGGATGCGCTCCTGTCCGCGCTTGGACATCCCATCGAAAATGGCCTTCTTCTTGTAATCGTATTCTTCCCTGTCGCTCATTTGCCATCCATGGGGGGTGGGGCCGGACGCGCGAGCGTCGATCGGCTCAATCCCAGAAAAGTTTCAGTCTGATTTTCTTGAATTCCCGCGTGCTGAAAAGTATGCGGAACGTGTCGATCCCTATTGCGTCGGCGAGCTTTCTCGCGGTGGTTTCGCATTCTTCGGGGCTGCGGCCGTGAATCATGGCGTAGAGGTTGTAAGGCCACTCGGGGTAGCCGGGCCTGTTGTAGCAGTGGCTCACCTCGGAATGAGACGCCAGGATGCTTCCGAGCCGGTCGATCCGGTCTTCGGGGCAGTTCCACACGACCATCCCGTTGGCGCGAAATCCCACCTGCCGGTGGTTCAGAATCGCCGCGAAACGCCGGATCGTCCCCTGGGCGGTCCAGTCGGAAACGGTGGCCAGCAGTTCGGCCTCGCTCATCCCGAGGGTTTCCGCCCACACGGCGAACGGCTTTTGGGCAAGCGGCAGGTCTTCCTGGATACACTTGACGATCCGGATATTCTCGGGGGTCGGGCTGAACCGGGTGTTCGATTCGGTGAGGGGCAACTCCGCCTTTTCCTCGGAGTGTTCCCAGTCGCCCTCCTCCAATACGTCCAGCACCACCGCGAGCTTATATTTTTTCAGCGCCGGAAGGATCAACGCGCGCAGGCCTCCCGCCGCGTCGGCGATCCCGGCGACGGCCTCTTCGAGCTTCCGGCCCGGAGGGACGGCAATCGTAAACCACATGTTGAAATTGCCGGGGCGAAGGTAGTTGTGGCTTACTCCGGGATAGCCGTTCACCGCCTCGGCCGCGCGGTCCAGCCCATCTTCCGGGACGGCCATCGCCACCAGGCTGCTCCGGTATCCGAGCGCCCCCGTGTTGAATATTGCGCTTATCTGCCGGATTGCCCTCTGCTCTTTTAGCGACCCGATCAGGGCCCGCACCTCTTGCTCGCCGATTTCAAGCCCGTCGGAGAGGGCCCGGAAGGGCTCGGAGACGATGGGAAAAGAACGTTGGACCCGGTCAAGAAGAATCCGGCTCGTTGAATCCAAGACAATGCTCCCCGAAAATGGTATGAAGACGCTGATAACTCAGGAAACCCAACGTCGAATATAAACCGCTGGCGCTTTCCTGACAAGCGGCATTGAACAGTGAGCGGCGAGCGGTGAACAGTGAGCGGTGAAACACAACAGGCAAGTTCGAAGTATCCACCGGTCAAGCTGTATATCAGGATGCCGTCGGGCCTGATTCCCCTGGATGAAAAAACGGAGGCCCTGGCCCTTCCGCAAAATCCGGCCTTCGACGACCCCCGCATCTCCTACGGGCCGTATCTTCGCGCAGTCGCCGGTTATTTTTCGGCAAATTCATGCAGACGGCTCAAGGACCTGCTTGCAAAGACAGGTTCACCTGTCCCGCCCCTCGGTTGCGCGGAGGCGATCACGCTTGTCAGCGAAAAGCACGGGGCGCTCTACAGCGTATCGAGGCTCCAGGTGCGATTTGCCCGCCGGGACGGCATAAATCCGTCAACCTCCCTCGCCCCCGCCCTTTCCTTTGCGGTGAACACGGCGTTTCTGCCCGGACAGAAGGCGTTTCTCGCGGTCGAATACAGGCTCCTGAGGCAGCTTTTCCGGCGCTTTCATCCAGCGGGCCTCCCCCGTGCCTACCTGTCGGGAATGACACGGATGAGGACGGAAGATGGTGCTTTGGCGCTCGACCTTTTTGCCGCCGAATGGTTTGAAAACCACCATGAGTTTCACCTTTCGCGGACAGGTCCGGACATGGCCGGACGCGCCTTGCGCATCAACGTGTGGAAACCCGGACACGACCAGCTTTTTCTCGACGAGCGGCAAACAGGGGAACTCTTCGCGGGGGCGGCCCGGATCCTGACCGCCTGCTTCGATACCCGCGCTTTCAAGCAAATTTATCCCTGGCATCACGGCGCGGGCGACTTTATCGTGGACGACGGCCGAAGCCCCGTAAGCGTTCGGCTCGTCACGGCCCGCGACTACAGGTCGCTTCTGCCGCCCGGTTCGGATACCGGCTACAAGATGCTCGGAGCGCTTCATTTTTTCGCCAACCTGAGCATCAGGATGCGGATCGACCGCCTCGACGGAACAGGGGAGCCGGCATGGGCGGGCGCGGAAGTGCTTCCCGGCGTGATCCGGGGATTTTGCGAGGCATGGAAAACAAAGGAACTGGAAAACGTTGAACTGCCGGAGGCCGTCGAGATGCTCTCTTTCTTCCTCAGATTATCCCCCGGGGAGCGGCTCGAGTTTTGCGAAATAGCCGCCCGGGACGGCCGGGTGGAAGCCGAGGAAACGGGCTTTCTCGAAGGGCGTCTGCCCGAGCATGTGCGCGAGCTTTCCGCGGCGATCGAAGAGCATATCCAATCGTGTGACGATTGACCGACAAGTGAAGCCTCTATCCCACCCAAGGAGGGGACAAATGGCGGACCTGCCCACCATCGACTACTCGGCGCTCGACAGACCCGAAATCCTGCACAACATCTTCTATCCCAGGCGCGAATGGCACGGGGCCGAAACGGGCCGCGCGACCGGCATCTCGATCCCGGTCGAAGAGGGCGTCTCAATTGGCGCGCGGTTCCACCTCGCCGACAAAACCGGTCCGAACATCCTGTTTTTTCACGGAAACGGCGAAATCGTCTCCGACTACGACGATCTCGGTCCCCTTTATAACCGCATGGGCATAAACTTCCTGGCGGTCGATTACCGGGGCTACGGCGCCTCGGGTGGCGCCCCGAGCGTTTCCGCGATGATGCGCGACTGCCTCACCGCCTTTGATTTCACCAGGAAATGGCTTGGCGACAACGGCTACTCGGGCCCGTTCATCGTCATGGGAAGGTCGCTGGGGAGCGCCTCGGCGCTCGAAATCGCATCCGGTCGCCGGGACGGAATCGACGGGCTGATTATCGAGAGCGGGTTTGCATTTGCCGAGCCGCTTCTCAGGCTCCTGGGCGTCGACCTGCGAAGCGTCCATTTCAACGAGAACAGGGGATTTCGCAACCTGGACAAGATCAAGGGTTTTCATAAGCCGGTGCTGATAATCCACGCCGAATTCGACCACATCATCCCGTTTTCGGACGGCCAGGCGTTTTTCGACGCCTCGCCCTCGTCTGACAAGGTCCTTCTCAAAATCCCCGGCGCAAACCACAATGACATTTTCTCGCGGGGGTTGATGGAATACATGGCCTCGATAAAATCATTCGCCGAGCGCGTGAGGGCGGCGCAATCCGCCAAATCGGAGTAGCGACGGGCCGGAGAGGGTAATCGTGCCCCGAGCCCCGTCTAATCCCGATACGGGCCCTTGATGCGCATCCGGCGGCGACGTGGGGCAGGTTTTCCAGCCTGCCGTCTGATGATGGTTCCGTGCTCTTTGGCCGGCAGGCTGGAACGGGCTGTGGCCCAACTCCACTAAAGCAAGAAACCGCGATAAAGGCCAATAGGGGACTCCCCTCCCCGGGTGGGAGGGGCAGGGGGAGGGGGTTGTAAGTGCTTGAAATCACCGACACCCTCCCCTAACCCCTCCCGTCGCGGGGAGGGGGACCTACGTCTCTCTCGGCCCTGGGCGGCGTAATGCTCGTTTGGGCAACAGCCCGTTCCAGCCTGCCTGGCATGGGGCCTGGGCCTGCACTGGAGGCAGGCTGGAAAGTTTGATCCACTACCCGCGGAGGGCTGGAAATGGAGTCCCCACGTCGATGGGCCGCCGGATGCGCCTTGAATAAACGGCATAGGACATAAGGACGTATACGACATTTGCGATGGCAGAACAAAAACACATATACAGCTATTATATCGACCGGGATGGGAACTGGTTTTGCGAGGATAACCCCGTGGATGACCCCGCCCTTTTCCGGATGCTCAGCCGCGCTCTATACGAGGAAGACGGGAGATATTTTCTGCGCTGCGAAGGCGAGGTCCACCCGGTGCGCGTGGCCGACGCGCCGCTGTGGGTGCGATACGTCCATGTTCGGCTGGATTCGGAGGGCGAGCTCTCCGGGGTTGAAATAGAACTCCGGGACGGGCGCGGGGAAGAACTCGACGCGCAAAGCCTCCACGCCGAAAACCCGCGCGCCCTCTACTGCGCCGCGACCCCGCGCCGCCTCAAGGCGCGATTCGCCAAGACCGCCTACAACGAGCTAACCCGGTACTTGAAGGAAGCTAAAGGGGAATATTATCTCACAATAGGGGGCCGGAAATTCGTGGTGTGGACCGAGGGGGATTCTATCTCACAATAGGCGGCCGGAGATTCGTGGTGTGGACCGAGGGGGATTCTATCTCACTATAGGGGGCCGGAGATTCGTGGTGTGGACCGAGCGGGCGGGCGATTGACTCTCATCGACTTTCCCCCGGCGTGTCGATCCGCGGGCGGGTTGCGCCCCGTGTGGGCCTCAATAATCCCGGAATAGATCGGAACACTCCCCGCCTCCCGTGGGAGCGGCTTGCAGCCGCGATGGCCGGCCGGTGCGGACCCACGAATCAGGAGCACTTCCACTTTGGTTTTCTTCGTGTTCTTCGTACCTTCGTGCTCTTCGTGGCCAAGAAGGATGTGATCCAACCACGAAGAGCACGAAGGCACGAAGAACTCTGTCCTACATTATGCCGGGATAAATCACCGGGCCGGCTCGTCCCGATAGTTCTCGATAAGAGCGGTAAAAAGGCGCACGCCGGCATCCAGCGCCGATTCGTCAAAATCGAACCAGGGCGAATGCAGGCCTCGGGAAACTTCCGCGCCGGGCGCGCGGCAGCCGATGCGGACAAGGACCCCCGGCCACCTGAGCGCAAAATAGGCGAAGTCCTCCGCCCCCAGCCTGGGGCCCTCGGAATGCATGTTCCCGGCGCCGAAAACCCCGGCGCCGGTCCTCATGGCGTAATCCACGAGCTTCGGATCGTTTCTCAGCAAAGGGTAGCCCGCCATCACCGAAAAATCGCACGAGACCCCGTGTCCCGATGCGATTCCCTCGACCAGATCTTTCAGCCTTCTCAGCACCCTCTCGCGCACCTCGGGGCGCAACGTGCGCACCGTCCCCTCCAGCACCGCTTCCTCGGGTATGATGTTTCGCGCAGACCCCGAGTGAAATTTGCCGACGGTGACCACCGCGCTGTCCAGGGGCGAAACCGAGCGGCCGATGATGGTCTGGATTTGCGTGACCAGGTGCGACCCGGCCACTATGGGATCGATGCCCAGGTGGGGGTGGGCGCCGTGTCCACCCTTGCCGACGATCTTTATGACGAAGTTATCCGACGCGGCGTTACTGACGTCCGGGGCGATCCCGATCTGCCCGGCCGGAATTTGCGGATGCATGTGTCCGGCAAAGACCGCGTCCACCGATTCCGAATCGAACGCGCCCGAGTCGAGCATCGCCCTGGCGCCGGCCCCGCTTTCCTCAGCGGGCTGGAAAATGAAAAGGACCTTTCCACGCCCGTTTTCAGCCCATTTTCGCTCGACAAGGGACCTTGCCGTCCCGAGCGCAATCGCGATATGGCCGTCGTGGCCGCAGGCGTGCATGACCCCCGCGTTTTTGGAACGATAGGGGAGGTCGTTTTTTTCCTCGATCGGAAGCGCGTCCATGTCCGCCCGGATCGCCAGGGTCGGCCCGGCCCGTGATGCGGCCAGCGAGGCAAGAATGCCCGTCCCGCCGATGCCGGTTTTGCAGCCGATCCCAAGCTCTCCGAGGACCCGTGCGATTTTTTCGGCCGTCTTCTCTTCCCTGTACGCCAGTTCGGGATACTGGTGAAAATAGCGCCGAAGCCCCACCAGCCAATCATGGAACGGCAGACTCGATTTCTCGGACACGGAGCAACCCTCCCGAAAAAAAGGGAAACCCGCCCTCTTACTGAAAAGGGCGGGTTTTCTTTAAAACACAACACAATCGGGCCGGACCTAAATCCGGTGAGCCGATGTTCTCGCTTAGGTCGGAATGTTGCCGTGCTTCTTGGGCGGAAGCGACTGGCGCTTATTGGCGATAATCGAGAAAGCCTCGATGAGCCGCGCCCTGGTTTCCGAAGGCATGATCACGCCGTCGATGTACCCGCGGGAAGCCGCGATATAGGGGTTACACAGGGCCGTTTTGTAATCGTCGATCATTTGCTTGCGCTTTGCGACCGGATCGGGGTCTTCCTTGATTTCGCGGCGGAAAATGACGTTCGCCGCGCCCTCGGCGCCCATGACCGCGATTTCGGCGGTCGGCCACGCCAGGGAGAAATCCGCCCTGAGGTCGCTCGAGCACATGGCAAGATACGACCCGCCGTAGTCTTTACGGGTTGCCAGGGTGATCTTGGGTACCGTCGCTTCCGAGTAGCACCACAGCAGCTTTGCGCCGTGGCGAATGATGCCGCCCCATTCCTGCTGCTTTCCGGGGAGATATCCGGGCACGTCGGCGATGGTCAGCATCGGAATGTTGAAGCAGTCGCAGGTCCGGATAAAGCGGGTGGCCTTGTCGGACGAGTCGACATCGAGACATCCGGCCAGGACCTTGGGCTGGTTTGCAATGATGCCGAGCGGCTTTCCATCCAGGCGCGCGTAGCCGACGATCATGTTTTGAGCGAAATACTTATGCACTTCGAGGAATTCGCCGTTATCCACGATCGAGCGGATAACATCCTTCATGTCATATGCGCCCATCGAGCTGTCCGGAATGATTGTATCCAGTTCCGGGCAAAGCCTGGTGGGGGAGTCCCCGCCATCGATGTAAGGGGGATCTTCCATGTTGTTATCCGGAAAATAGCTGAGCAGCGCCTTTATCTGGTCGATGCAGTCGGCGTCGCTTTCCGCCGCGAACTGCGCAACACCGCTCTTGCTGTTATGCGTCATTGCGCCGCCGAGATCTTCCTGGGTGACGATTTCACCCAGAACGGACCGGATGACGTCGGGACCGGTGATGA
Organism: Syntrophobacteraceae bacterium; assembly: GCA_049300095.1. Classification (GTDB taxonomy): domain Bacteria; phylum Desulfobacterota; class Syntrophobacteria; order Syntrophobacterales; family Syntrophobacteraceae; genus SbD1. Next base: position 1,061 of record JBAQYM010000162.1, on the reverse strand, counting down.
ACATCAGGCCGGTATTTTTTACCATGTAAATGAAATCGGTCATGGCGGGCGAGTAGACCGCGCCACCGGCGCATGGGCCCATAATCGCCGAAATCTGCGGGACCACGCCCGAGGCGATGGCGTTGCGATAGAAAATCTGGCCGTAGCCGGAGAGCGAGTCGACGCCTTCCTGAATACGCGCGCCGCCCGAGTCGCAGAAGCCGACACAGGGTTTTCCGGCACGCAGGGACAGGTCCTGCACCTTGACGATTTTCTTGGCGTGCATTTCACCGAGGCTGCCGGCGCGGGCCGTGAAATCCTGCGCAAACGCGAAGACCTGGCGGCCGTTGACATTCCCGAACCCGGAGATAACACCATCCGCGGGAACATCGACCTTTTCGATCCCGAACAGGGTTCCCCTGTGCTTCATAAACATGTCAAGTTCACGGAAGGTGCCGGGATCAAAAAAGTAATTCATGCGATCACGGGCAGTCATCTTGCCACGATCAAGTTGCGCGGCAACAGCCTTGGGGCCACCCATCTCCCTGATCTTAGCTTCACGCACACGAAGTTCTTTGAGTTTGTCCGCAACTACTCCCATATCAGCTACTCCTCCATGTCAACTTTGAATAGACCCCTGATTAGCTTCCACGTGACCGTCATTCGGTCATTCTAGCCGTTCGCGAGGTGTTGTCAAGCGGTTTCCCCGCTCAATCGTCCAAAGATTCACATAATTCAGCGCCGCCACCCCACTATGCAACCATTCGTGGATGCGAATGAGATCGCGCCGCGCGGCCCAGTTCCCAAAAGCCTGCTTGCCATTATTTTCACCTTCTAAACCAATTTCTCAGATTTTGCCAATGTTTTGTGGACAAGGCGAGGCAAATAGATGAAACCACCGACTATAACGGTCGTTGGGGATGGAAAACCGGTGGGGAGGAAGGTGGTGGTCCCGGTGTCACGGTTCGCAATTTCATGGATACGCGACTGCGGGCAAGCCGCCAAGATCGTCATTCCTCGTTCCCATGCTCCCGGGGCTGTTGCCCAAAGAAATATTCAAGCTACGCGACTATCGAGCCGGA
>JBAQYM010000161.1:0-2681 GCA_049300095.1 Syntrophobacteraceae bacterium | reverse complement strand
GGCAGGCTGGAAAGCCCGCCCCACGATTTTGATCCTCATGGTGACTCGGGGCGCGCATGCGCGGGCGGGCTCGACCCCGCCCGCATGAGACACCGCGCGGCCTCACAGACCCATGTCGACCTCACCTTTTCACCCCCCGCGAAACAACAGGCTGCGGCGCGGGAAACACCACCCGGGCCTCCCGCACAAACAGGGACCTGAGCTTGTCCCAAAAATCGCCGCCCAGCACGAAAAGGCTCGCCAAAAATATCGCGTCGGCCGAGAGGTTTACCCAGAAACGCTCCGGTGAGCTGTCGGGAAGCCACTTAGGAATGTAGGCCATGATGTAGGTCGGGACGACCGGCAGCAGGAAGAGCGCAAGGCCGACGGCGTGTCGGACCTTACCCACCTCGCCTGCGGGCTTCAGCATGCCCAGCCGGCCCTTGACCTTTGCCGTGATGCGCTCGAAGTTCTCCTTGCCCATAACGGCCACGGCGGGGATAGCCATGATCTCGAAGCCGAAAAAGAGCGTCCCGCCCACCGCCGTCTTCACGGCCGCGGGCCAGTCCGACCGGGCAACGGGGTAGACGCCGAGCGGCAGAACGAGGCCGATCACCAGGAGCACCACACCAAGGACAAACCTGACATTCGCGCTCATCACACACCTTTCCTCGATGCCCGCGGCGTCAATATCCGCGCTCCACGGCGGAATCCGCATTCCCCCGGTTGTGGCGGGGTCTCCCGACCGCACCACACCGGGGGGCGCCTCAGAATCCGGCGAAAAGTTCCACGCAAATACCCTCGTGGCACCCAATTCCTATGAGACTGAATCTGACGTCAGTGAGATTTTTTCGAGTGATAACATCCTTACACAATGCTCTATGGAGTGTTTCTGCAGATTCATTTCCCTTGGCCAAGTTCTCAGCGGCACTTTTGCATTTGAAACAGGAGCGGACCGCATCCCATGGTTTCCCGATCCTATCATAGGAGAAATCACCAGTCTCCCTTATCCACCTAGCCCTTTCGACCGCCTTTTGGGCGAGACAATCGTCCCATTTAAGTTTGCCATTTTCTCTCAGCGCCAACTGGAAAAGCAGGTTCGCTGTTTCTCGCGACTGATACTCATTCGGAACCATAACCGGAATTATCGAGCAGGAAATGAGCATGCCAAGGTTAACAAGAATAATGAGGCTGGTTTGTATTGTTTTGGAGATCATTATTCGTTCTCATATTCAATGTATTTCTAAAGGCCGTGCTGCTTCCTCTCAGCCAGGCGGCGCATCAGTCGGAAGACCGTGCCACAACGGGGTTTCGTATACCACCACTGTAGGGTGGCCAACGCTCCGCTTTTTTCCACACTCGGTTATTCTTCAATTTTGCTGTATGGCGCGGAACCTCTTTTACCAGGCCACCCGTAGATCTTAACGTGATTCAAACACCTGTGATTTTCCGCTTGAGGCTGGGATGACAGATCATCTCCACCCCATTCTTTTGTAAATAGGTGGGTATGAGGAAATTCATTTCTTGCTGCCGCCTCCGCCAAACGATGGAGTAATCGTACTAACCTGAGTAGCCCTGCCGGGTTCCCGTGGATGAATAGTTGATCACCATCAGGGTCAAGTTCGAAAGTGAGTAAATCATCTTCCGTCATAAAACTCCTAACAATTTGGAGATGTCCGGTAGCCGATTATCATCAGATCCCGCCAAGCTCGACCCTGGACCAGTAGCGTCCGTTCCTGCTCTCGGCCTCGATCCTGATCCCGAAAACGTCGCTCAGGAGATCGCCCGTCAGCACCTCGTCTTTGGGCCCGCTCGCCACGCGCCGTCCGGACTTGAGCAGAAATGCGTGAGAAAACGCCGGTACGATTTCCTGGAGGTGGTGGGTCACCAGGACCATGGTCGGCCCACCGGGCGCGCGGCCGAGCTTCTCCAGGGTCGAGAGAAGCTGTTCCCTGGAAACAAGGTCCAGCCCCGCGCACGGCTCGTCGAGAATCAGCAGCCGAGGCCGGTGGATGAGCGCCCGCGCGATCAGCAGGCGTTGTTTTTCGCCCTGTGAGAGCACGGCGTAAGGGAGGTCGAGTATGTTGGCGCACTGGAGCGCGGCGGCGAGTTTGCGGGCCTCCGCGTAATCGGATTCATCCGGTTTATCAAAAATGCCGAGCGAGGCATATTTCCCGCTGACGATAAAATCCAACGGCATTTGCGAGGGCGGAACGCTTGCCTGGAGAAACGAGCCGACCCAGCCGATTTCCTTTCGCAGCTCCCGGAGGTCCGTTTCGCCGAAACGATTTCCCAAAACGGTGATGGCGCCCGAGGTCGGCCAGAGATACCCCGCCATGAGCTGCAAAAGGGTCGTCTTGCCCGACCCGTTTGCGCCGAGCAGGGTCCAATGCTCGCCCGGCCGAATATCCCAGGAGATGTCGTCGAGTATCAGGCGACGGTTGCGAACGAACCTGACATTCCTGAGAGAAATCCAGTCGCAGGCTTCTTTCATTCTTTTACCCTGATGTGACGGTTTGCAGATCCATTGATCTTCGCCCGCGGGCAAGGCTCAGAAACCGTCATTCCGGCTTCCGAGGCTGTGTCATAATTGTCGCTCACTGGCAGGAGCCCTCGTTCCCACGGTCCTCCGTGGGAATGCGGATGGAACCGTGGCTTTGGTATACCGACGCAAATCATGGCCCAGTCTGCATTCCCACGGA
>JBAQYM010000160.1:0-9976 GCA_049300095.1 Syntrophobacteraceae bacterium | reverse complement strand
GGGCCTGGAGCCCAGCCCCGCCGCGCCCTGCCGGGCAACATCGGGCCTATGCCTAGGGTACGATCACAACTGTGACTATTTGCGAACCGCCTCCCGACGACTTGACGCTCACTGTGGGCGGCGCCTGTGGCCGGACCATTGAAAGGACTCCCGCAACCAGGGGCGTCGAGGGGACCCCCCAACCGGTGACTGACAAGACAGGCGCACCCGCCAGGTCACTGGATACGGCATTTACCGTCAGGGTTTGTGACGCAAGGCTGTATGTTGCCAGGGTTACGCTGACAACGTCGGTGAGCTTCCTCTTGTATGCGGTCGGTTTGAGCCCGCCGGTAGTGGCCGTCAGGTTGACATCGGCCGGCAAGATTCCCGCGGTGTATGTGAAGTGGGCGAAATATCGGTTGCCGACACGGGTCAGCGGTACTGCCGGCTCCGCGCCAATTTGCGCGGCGATAGCATATGTCGGGCTCACGGCGGCCGTCCTGGCCCAAATGTCAACAGTAGTCGCACCCAGAGCTGTACGAGAGTAAGTAGAACGATACTGGGTAAAAGGTGTTCCGGTGAAGATTTTCCCGGATACGGTAAACTGATCGGTTTCGATGAAACTTACGCCGGGCCCTCCGAGGTCTGAAGTGGGCGGGCCGTCGATGCGGAACTTATTGAAAGCGTTGGGGCTTCCGGTAACGGTCGTTAAAGTTGCGCCGTCGCCTATCCATTGGGTCGGATCAACCCCGGGCGCCATCGTTGTTGCTTTCAAATATGGTCCTATGGCGCCTTTGAGCGCACCGGTAAAAACAGGGCCGGCCGCGCCGGTGTCCGCCGTGCTGTTGATGGCCCGTATGCCCGGCGCCGTTACCTCAAACGTTTTGCTTCCGTAGGGGTGTGTTATGGTGTAGGTGCCCGCAACAGGGGCGTCTATGCGGATCCTGATCCGTGAAAATGTGATCTGGTCACCATCTATGGCATCCCCTTGGGCAAAAGCCGCCTCGATCCCCATCACCAGTTCGGCCTTCCCGCCGTTCGGCAGGTCCATTTTTGAATTCGCGAGGTAGTAAAAGGCTTCGGTCCCAAAACCTATCTGCCCGGAAAAGGGGTTGGTCCCAACCACCGGATCGAATATCATGGTCGGCGCGTTGACGCCATCCCCCGCGGGCGGAACGGGCAGCTCCAGAACGACACCCGTACTGTCACGGTACCACAAGGGATAGCCATTGTAGGCCGGATCGGTTGGATCAGTCGGGAAAACCGGTCCGACTTGGCTCAATGCGCAATAGCCCACCTGGGCGATCGCCAGAACCATAATTGTTGCGATAACTGCATGCTTAAATATTCTTTTCATGATTTTCACTCCCATTCCAGTCCTCAGAGGTAAATGCTATTCGGGCGCCTTTACACACACGAACCCCAAATCAAGTTTCCGGCCGTTTTCCCCCTTTCAGCACTGAGTGGTGTATCGTCAACATCTTTGGATTTGTCAGGGCCTGGTCGCCTGGATGAACCGGGTAGTGTCGAATACGACATTCGGAGAGGGGGATGCGGTTTGCGCGGACGCAGCGGTCACCCACACAGCCACAAACGAATAATCAAAGCGGTTGACTTAAAATTGTTGTCTCATAAGGTGCTCTCCTTGCGTGGCGGAGAACTCCCGGCAGAGCTCCGCGAGAATAAAACACGTTCATCTCTCTGTCGCTCTCCTTTATGGGTCTTGGGGAACAGCTCGCCTTGTATCGGCAGGCACAGCAATCAATACTGTTTCGCTCTAGATAAACCTTCCTGAGGTCAAAGCCTATTGGGGAAGGTGTGTATTCTTATTGGGGTGGAGTATGTATTTTCGGGGGAGGATTCCGTGAAATTCTCCGGCAAATGCTGGATGCACGGGTAGGTATACGATTTGGGGTGGTGATTCCGAATGTGGGAAATCAGAGGAAAGCTTCAATCATTACGAACATATATTCGGATATGCTTTCATGTTGAATAATTATACGCAACGCCATAAATGACTACGGCAAGATAAATCCCGTCGGAAATCGGAATGCGGCGGCCGCGGACCGGCGTTTTACCGTAAAACACGCCGGGTCCGGAATTGCGCCGGAGTGACGCGCCATGGGGGTCGGCACCGGTGTTATTGATGCTACGTAGAGCGCTGCCGCGATGAATCGCGATACTTTACCGCAGACTGGCAGGGTGCTGAAAAAGGGAACTCCTGGTAAAGAGACGGGTGTAAACACCGAGATACGTCATTCCGGCGAAAGCCGGAATCGAGATGTTTTAGGTGTAGATTCAACAGATTGGGACCGATGTAGCCTGGATTCCGGCTTTCGCCGGAATGACGGACGTACCGATCTCCGGCCCAATTCCGGTTATCAAGAAGACTTTTTCAGCAGCCTGCTCGGGTTACTGTTGGGGTGGTATCCAAGGAAATTGAAAGTTTTGTGATAATCATTTGTCTTGACAAATAAGACTATCTCGTTGTAACCATTTGAAAAGTGCTGTCGAAATCTCGAGATGCGGGAGTTTTTGCTTTTCCTTTGTCCCTGGAGAAGGTGGAGCTATGAAAAAGGGCAATAAAGGCGACGGTGAGGCAAAGCGGCGCAGCCCAGGTGATGAAAAGCTGAGCCGGCGTTCGGCCCTCAAGCGTATTGCCGCCGTTTTTACCGGCGGGGTCGTGGGCGCCGCGCTGCTGGGCCGCGCCGAAGAGGCCCAGGCGAGATATATCAGCATAGAAGGTTCCTATGTGAACACCGTCTATGTGGATAAACAGTACGTAAACAGGGGCCCGACCTACAAGGATTATGTGTCTTTCTACTCGAGTTCCAGGGCCACTCATCCGCCCCCGCCTCCGCCGGGTAAATAAACGCGCCCGGCAGGCCGACTCTTAAAAAACAGCCGAAAAGGCTTATAGGACTCAGGTTGGACGCCAGTTTCCGTTGATGCGGAGATTGGCGTTTTTTTGTTCGGGTGGACGGGTGACCTTGCGGGATGACGTCAAGTGAGTCTTGCGGGGGGGGCTCGGAAGTGGAATCTATTTTCTCAGAAGGCCCACGACGGAATCGAAGACGGTTTGGATTTCGAGGGTGTTCATGCAGTGTGCCGGCCCTTCCGGGCAGCCGGTTTGGTAGACGTTTCCCTTGCCGGGGCCGATGCATCCGCCCGGACTGGCGCAGGCGGGTGTTGCCCGTAGGTGAGCCTGGCCCGCATAACCGTAGACACGATGATCGGTCGGCCCCCACAGGACGACGGCGGGGACCGCGCATAAATGGGCGGCGTGCATGATAAAGTTGTCCGCCGTGACCACGGCGTCGAAATGTCTCAGGATCGAGACGAGCCGCCGGGGCGAGGTGAGCCCCAGGAGGCTGTACGCCCCCCGGATGTAGCCGTCGTTCATCTTCCCCGCCTGGACCACGCCGAGCTTTTTGTCGAGCAGCATCCTGACGAGTGCTTCCCATTTTTCGAGCGGCATCCGCTTTCTCGGGGAATCCGAGCTTTGGCAGATGAGCACGTTTTTCTTCCGCCACGGGATTGCCGCCATGATGACCGGGTTATCTCGCAACTCCCAGGGAACGTAGAGTCGCTCCACGACCGGCGGCTCCAAGCCGAACACGCCCGCGAGGACCTGAAACGCCCTGGCTCCGGGCAGGCCGTATTCCTTCTCGTCCCAATAGTTGGTCGAGATAAAGCGGGCCCCGGGATGCGGATGCCCGATGCGGGCTATCGCGGGATGGCCCTCGAGAAGCGGCCCGTATTTTGTGCGCTCGACCAGGTTGAATTTGCGGGATGGATCGGCATCGAAGACGAGCTTCAGGACGCCCGATATCATCAGAGTGTCGCCAAGGCCGCCGATGGGGTTGATCCAGGGGAAATCTTCGCTATGTTCATTTTTTGCCGCCGTCTTGCTCCGGGAGGGCGCGGGGAGGACAGGGCGGCCCGCCGGGGGAGGGGCCGGGGTCGTGCCGGGGATGTGAGCGGCTGTGTGTACACCTGCCGTCGGCTCCAAGTATTTTTCGATAAAGGTCTTTTTTGCCAGGCACCATTCGCTTTTATGGAGAAACGAACCGGTGGCCGACCACGAATCGAGGGGGCAGCCTCCGTGGCAGATTTCCCAAAATCGGCACCCCTTGCAGTCGCTTTCCGGAAGAATCTCGTTGCGCTTGAGGAAGATTTCCCGTTGCGGGTCGGCGAACACCTCCGAAAAGGTCTTCTCGAAAATCGAGCCGTAGTCGAGAAGGCCCCAGTCGGCCGCGCGGCCGCACTGGGACATCCTGCCGTCGGAAGACAGGTTGAGGTGCGAGTGGGCGCAGGCGCCGGAATCGGCGCACAGAAGGTTCCGGCTGTCTTCGAGAAGGGTGCGCGAGAGGGTATAAAACGGATCGACCTGGCAATAGTTCTCGCGGTCGCGCCACCAGACGGGAAAGATCGCCCCCAGGAAGTCGGCGTATTCCTCGGGTGAGATCCGCAGATGGCCGATCTTGCGTTCGTCGTTGCCGTAAAGGAGGACCGGGTTGAACATGAAGGCCCCCTTCGGCGAAAGATTGTTGAGGAAGTGAAAGATTTCGAGGGGCCTCGGCAAGGCAAGCCGGGTCACCACATAGATCAGCCCCCAGTTGAAGCCTTCTTCCTCGGCGAGGGCGATTGCATCCAGGAATCTCCTGTTATAGCTCTCCGTGTCCCGCCTGGACCCGAGCCCGCGAACGCCCGTTATGGGATCGTAGCTCGTGCCGATCGTTTTGACCCCGAGCGCCTTGAAGATTTCGGCATAATCACGCGAAAACAGGGTGAGATTGCTTTGGATATTGTGGTGGATCCGGTTGCTCGTCCCGGCGCAGCGCGTGCGCTGGAAATCGATGGCCCGCCGGAGGTAGTCGGGGCCGAGCAGCAGGGGTTCGCCTCCGTGCCAGATGATTTCCATGTACTCGTCGGGCCGCTCGATCAAAAACTCGTTTATGCGCGAGAAAAAAAGTTCCAGGGTCTCAAGGGGCATCGTCACGGGGGTGCGGGGTTTTTTATGGACGACGTCGCAGTATATGCACCGGGAATTACAGGCCTCGGTCGGCTTGAAGATTACGGTTGCCATATGCGTCGCTCCCCGCCCCGGCTGTTCCGGGCCTTGAACCTGCGGGCCACATCGACCATTTCACTGAAAAACGCCGAGCAGCCGCGCTCGCCGGGGACCTCGAATTTGCCGAGGCACAGCTTCCACCCGGGGCAGCAGGCGCACGGGTGAAGGCCCACGAAGTAGCTTCTCCGGGCTTGGGTCCTGTCTTGTACCGGCAGCAAAAGCTCGGGGCCTGGAATCTCGGAAATATCCGGCGCGACGAACCGCCCTTCGGCGAGGTCCGCCCGAGAGAGCGCGACACGGCCGGCGGTGTCGAGGTGCAGAAAACGTTTCGGATCGTCAAAGTGGAAGAAGCCCCAGTCGGCGGGCGAGAAGGGGTCGTAATTCGACGCAATGAAGGTAAAGGGTTCGACGGACGCGTGGGGGACCCGTTCGAGGACGGCGTAGGTCATGAGGTCGGCCAGTTCGTCCCAGGTCTTCATGCCCTTTTCGATGACCGCGCACCCGTGCACCCCGACCGACGACAATATACGCAGGCCGCGTATGTTTTCCGGGTCGGCGCAGGGAAGATAGACGCGAAGATCGAACTCGCGCAGCATCTCGATCCGTTTTGCCAGTTGCCGGAATTTTCCCATGGACGGGGCCATGACCGCCAGGGGGATGTCTTTGAGGTCCCGGTCGAGTTCGATATCGCAAAACGGCGAACCGGATTCGGCAATGACGCAAAAAAGGCTGTTCCCGGACGCCCACACGCACTCCGCCGCCCGCGCGGCCTGTGCCGGGTCCGTCACTCTCACGGCGACCGTTTGTCCCGATAAGGTCCCGAGCAGGCTTTCGTTATGCGGGCAGACGAATGTCGGCAAGTTCATGCTCGATCTCGGGAAGCCTCACGGGTGCTTCGTTAAGGAGGCGGTCGAGTACCCGGCAAAAGCCCCCTCCCGCGCAAATCCCGTCTTCCTGGTGAATGCAGCCGTCGCAATCCTTGTATATTCCGGGGATCTCCGCCTTGAGAAGGCCGTGGAGCCGGGAAAAATGCCTGTCGACATCTTCGAGCGAATCGAACTCGAAAAGCGATTTCCGCTGAAAATTTGAAAGCGGGAAGCAGTAATAGACGCTCATGTCGGGAGAGATATCCACGGCGGGACCGCATCCGAATTGCAGCGGGCCCCGGAACCGGTTGAGCCACCCGAGCTGTTCGTCGCTGAATTTGCAGATGGGAAATCCGCAATCCAGGCCCGGCCGCACGCGGAAGGCTTCAAATTTGGGCCGGTAGGAGCACAGTCGCGAGACCACGCGGTCCATCTCGTCGGTGCGTATGAAGCCGGTTTGCCTGCCCGGCACGGGATGAGCCACGCCCAGGCGCAACTGGCGCTTCATGCCGTAGCGGTTGATGAAATCGAAGAGAAAGTCGAGCGTGAAGTCGAGCCGGTAGATATTGAAACCGGCGGAGGCCCACGGTCCCATGAGCGATAAAAAACGGTGGATTCGTTGGGTCTCGGTCCGCGAGGCGCGGGTCTGGACCGGGTCGTTGAGGTTGCACACGAAGGTGAGCCGATCTGTTGGGACATCGGCGAGATGGGCGCGGAATTCGTTCAGCCGCGCGGGGCTCAGCATCCCGTTGGTGAAGACCACGACCTCGAAGTCGCGCTGGAGCAGGTAGAGGATAAAATCCACGCACTCGGGGTGGACGGTCGGCTCTCCCCCGAGAAGCGAAATGTGGCGCTGCCCCGATGACTTGAGAAAATCCGCGACGTATATGAGGTTTTCCCAGGAAATGAAGTCCTCGCCGCCGCGGGGCCCGGCCATTTCGTTTTTTGCGAAACAATACGGGCAGGAGCGGTTGCAGCGCGTGGTAAGAAGTACGTTTGCCATGGGTTTTCGTACCGAGCCGCGGTTCAGGGCATTTTATATGGGGCGGAGCAGATTTTGTTGAGACGGATTATTACATAATACTTATCCAAAAGAAACCCAAGAAAGAACGGGTGGACCCGAGATGAGGAGAGCGAAATGATTGGTCGCGACATAACCGCGGCGCCGTTATCTTGCCGCGTTAATCCAATAGAGCTGGAAAAAGCCATGCTGGGGGATGCCGTGGAACTCCGTGTGGGAGCGGCTTGCAGCCGCGATTGTCTCGCGGATGCCGGCCCGAGCTTCGAGGAAGCAAAAAAGATCGCGGACGCCGAAGCCAAAAAGAGGACTCCGGACCCGATGCTTTTGGCCTGGTTCGACAAGAAATCGGGGATTTTTTCTCCAAGGGTCGAGTGAACCGGCACGAACAGGCCGGCCTGGCTTGTATATGCTCAGACGCGAGGCGGAACGATTGCAATCGACATAAACGATGAGGAATATGTCTTTATCTACCGCCCCGAGTAGCGGCGGCCCCTGCCCCTTCACGGCTTGAGAGCTCTCACCCCCCGTACGAGGCGCAGCGCCTTGCCACCGGCTATCGGTGTACGGCCCAGCCGGCGCTCAGCCGGCCGTAGCAATAGCCATGCGCATCAGGCCTGTCAAGTGTTTACTCGTTCCCATGCTCCCGGGGCTGTTGCCCAAAAGGATTGCGAACCATCGAGGGCAAAGTGCAAAGAGCCCAACCCCCGGTGGGAGCGGCTTGTAGCCGCGATGGACGTGCCATGGCGGCGGATGTGCGTTGCAGTGGCAGCGCCCCGGACTCTAACCGCGATCTCGTCGCTTTGGCACGCCCATCGCGGCTGCAAGCCGCTCCCACGGATTTATTCCGGTTGTCTTTTGCGGTGATGTGCAACCACCATCTCGGTCATGAGGATTTGGGCAACAGCCCCTCCCCTACGTTCAAAGGGCGGTATCAGACCTGCCGCAAATCCGTAGGGGCGGGGTTGGTCCCCGCCCGGACTGCCGGAGTCGAGAGGGTTTCCAACAATCCCTTATTTCGGCAACAGCCCCGGGAGCATGGGAACGAGGAAAGGGTCGAAGGTGGCCCCTAACTGTTCACCGTTCGCTCGTCACTGCCTTTCCCGGTCCTTTGAGGGCGCGGCCCGGGGTCGCCCCGGTATGGTCTCCATCCTTTAAAACCTGGACCCCGTTTACGAAAACATGGCGCATCCCGACCGCGTACCGGTGCGGGTCCTCGTATGTCGCGACGTCGGAGAATTTTTCGGGATCGAAAACCACCACGTCCGCGAAATATCCTTCCCTGACAAGTCCACGGCGGTCGAGCCCGAGGTTGGACGCGGGGAGGCCGGTGACCCTGCGCACCGCTTCCTGGAGTGAAAGCACGTGCTCGTCGCGGACGTATTTCGCGAACAGCCGGGCAAAATTGCCGTAGGCGCGAGGATGGGTCATGGACTTTACGAAGACACCCTCGGTCGCGATGGAGGCCGCGTCCGAGCCCAGCGACACCCAGGGGCGGCGCAGTTGATTCCGTATGTTTTCCTCGCTCATCGAAAAGGTGACCACCCTGGTAAATGCGTGATCTTCCACCACGAGATCAAGGACGGTTTCGATCTGGTCCTTGCCGCGCATCCGTGCGACTTCTTCGAGTGTTTTTCCCGTGAGCGGCCGCAAGGGCCCGGATTCGAAACCGATGAGAAGGGTTTTCGCTATCCGGCCCCTCCTTCGCATCTCCGAGGCTATTTTTTCGCGCGCCGCCGGGTCGCGAAGCCTTTTGACCAGGGCTTCGTCGCCCCCTTCGTGCGCCCAGGCCGGGACCTTCGAGGCCAGCCGGTTCGAGCTTGCGGTGTAGAGGTATACGTCCGCGGTTATCCGAAGCCCCCGGCTCCTCGCGGCGTCGACCAGCGAGATCGCCCGGTCCATCTTGTCCCAGTTGGACCGCCCCCCGGCTTTGAGATGGTATATCTCGGCCGGAAGACCCGCCTCGCGGCTGATCCGGATGAGTTCCTCGACCGCTTCAACCAGTTTCTCCCCTTCGTTTCGAACATGCGATATGTACATGCCGCCATACTTCGCGGCAACCCGGCACAGGTTTATCAGCTCTTCCGTGGTTGAGTAGGCATCCGGCGCATAGATAAGGGAAGAGCCGATGCCGAGCGCGCCCGCCTCCATTTCGCGGCGCGCGAGATCGCACATCCGCTCCATTTCGACGGGGGTGGGCTTCCTGTTTTGCAGACCCACCACGTGCTCGCGCAGGGTCCCCGATCCGATGAAGGAAGCCACGTTTGGCGAAATTCCCCGCTTTTCGAGATGGGCAAGATATTCGGCAAGGGTTGTCCAGGCTATATCGAATTTCTGGTCGCCCTGGCGGGAGAGCATCCGCTGCTTCATCTCGTCGTTTAGCGGCCCCATGGATTCGCCTTCGCCCATGATCTCGGTTGTCACCCCCTGGCGTATCTCGCTTTGCGAGCGTCCGTCAACGAGCAGGGACGCCGTGGACCAGGAGAGCATGTTGATAAATCCGGGGGCAACGGCGAACCCACGGGCGTCAATGACCGTATTTGCGCTCGATGCCTTGAGATTTCCCACCGCTTTGATGCGGTCGCCCGTGATTCCCACATCGGCCTTGACCGGCGTGCCCCCCGAGCCGTCGCAGAGCATGCCGTTCAGGATGAGGAGATCGAAATCGCGGGGCGTTTCCCCGGCAAAGAGCGGGGCCGCGACGGCCAGGAAATAGATCATCACGGCGACAGCCAGCAAAAAGATCATCACGGCGACAGTTTGCTTCATGAATACCACCGAGATACTCCCGAGTGCGGATTCAATTCAAATACGTTCGAGACGGTCGATCCCTCCCATTCCGGCAGTCCGGGCGGGGATCAAGGGGCTGTTGCCCAAAGAAATATTCAGGCCGCGCGACCATGCAGCCGGATGTGAGTCCCCCTCCCTGCGATGGGAGGGGTTAGGGGAGGGTGTTGAATTTTCAAGTACTTACGACCCCCTCCCCCTGCCCCTCCCGCCAAGGGAGGGGAGACCTCCGCCCTGTTTTGGCCACACCTG
>JBAQYM010000159.1:0-6873 GCA_049300095.1 Syntrophobacteraceae bacterium | reverse complement strand
GCGCAAAGACATCAATCGATGAGATCATGATGCTCAGCGCACCAGATTGAAAAGCGGCATGACGTGCAGCATTGTCATCGAGAATTTTCGTTTCCACCTTCATCTTTTCGAAAAATCCCTTCTCCATGCCCACAATGCCTGTCCCAAAGCCTGCCCACGTGCCAATGCCAACAACAATTGTAGTCTGATTGTTGCCATCCTTAGACTGTACCTTGTCGTTGTCATAACTCCTTTCACATGATATAAGGAATAGGATGCTTATCGTGAGAAGGGCAAAGGCAGGACAGTAATTACTTTTTTTCATCCGTTGCTCCTTGATCGATTGTAACATTACTGATGGTTATGAATAGAATATTCGCCATTATGACCTGAACACATATGGCTCCCGCCACAATTCCCTCAGAGAATGACTCGCTATTCTCAATTGCGGGATGGAGGGTGATGATACTATTACCGGCAATTATCTCTCCGAGGAACAGAGTGAATAAGATTGCCACAAGCACAGTCCAGTTCAGTGGCATAACTAATTCTCTATGCTTGGGATCCATGTGTTCAAAAAGATCAGAGCACAACCCGATCTTATCTATTATTAGAAAAAGAATGGCGAGGACTAGACTGGCACATTCCCAATAGAATAGATGGAATTTAGAAGCTATTTTTATTTTTTCCCAGTTGGTAGGCACAAATGATAGTCCCATGAATACAAAAGAAACTAGAAGCGCAGCGAGGCTTAGATAAAAAGCAGCTCTTCTTTTCCAATTATGTGAATTTCCAACGAAGTACTTACCATACGATCCGATAGTAAACATAAATGTAATAAAAAAGCTAGCCCCAAAAAAGACCTTAGCTAACCCTTCGGTCTGTTTGTGGTAAAGTACAAGGTAAGTGTCTCTGTAATAATAAAAACAGAAAAGGGGAGTGAGGAGAGCAACAACAAGTGAAGCGTATTTTATATACGCAACAAACCTAGTCAGATTCTGTGGATATTTGATCCGCATTGGCCTTCCTCACTCTTACCAATTTCGATTAAAACAATAGGAAATTTCAGTGCCTTGACAAGAATTGGATGCCCTAATGTATGACGCAAATTGCAAACCATTGTAGTCACAGGTAGGGTTCAAACCTTGCTCGCCTTTGCAGGTATAGCGGTACCGATTTTCGCTTTCTGGGGTTGCGACCTTAGTATAGACTTTATCTATTAGCGCACCATGGATTCTTGGAAGTCCCTCATGGTGCACGTTTCCCGCCTCAAGACCTGGATAATTCAGGTTGGGACAGGAGTAAGCCGTACCGTCCGGGACAATGTAGAGAAGGCCGCGATAGCCTCCAACGCATTCGCGAGAGGTGCAGGTTCCGCAGGATTCGGCATCGAGAATGTCGCTCAGCGAACCGGCCAGCAAACTTCTAACGCGCTTGCCGCTTTGCTTCCAGATGGCGTCAATCCGCTTAAATACTTCCAGTGGATTCGGACGACCGAACCTCATTGCCTCTCCCTGGCCCTTCGGAACGAAAGAAAGAAAATTGATTTGCTGTACATCGAGTTCCAGGGCGAGATCGACAAATGCCTCCAAGTCGTTCAGGTTGCCTTTGTGTACGACGTTGTTGAGGAACACGGTGATACCCGCTTTGCGGAGCCACCGGACAAACGCCACAGCCTTATCGAAGTTGCCCGGTTGGCGCAGTTGGGCATTCACTTCGTCATTGCTGCCGTCGATGGAGACAATGATCTGGGCGCTGCTATCCAGCGCTGCATTGAGGCGACCAAGCCGCTCCACAACATCCCTATCTCCCAGCGTGCCGTTGGTCGTCATCATGAACCGCAGGGTTCTTATTTTCTCCAGTCGGTCAAGCACATCGTTAACATATGGCAATGCCAAGGGCTCGCCGCCCTTGAGGTGAAATATTCCGTTCATGGCGCCGCGCTCGGTAACGACGACCTCCGACCATTCATCGATAAGCCGGATCACATCGTCCTTCGACAAACCGTGGGTCTTGTGGTCGGGTAGGTAGCAATGCTTGCACTGCAGGTTGCACCCGAACGAAGGCGCCAGAATCAAATGGTAGGTCTCAAGAGCCTTTTCCTTGTTTGAACCTTTCATGATATACGTTTCTTCTAGGCCAACGCCTGTTCTGTCCATTGCCAGCGGCGCGAGCCGCATTTCTGCTGTTGAACTCATAATTTTGTCTCCTTGGGTGCATGATTTAATGAGGTTCTTGGCGTTAAGGCCCTTCTCCCCGTCTCTGAAATCCGAAACCGCCTTTTCCAGCCTGCATGCTCATTTTTTCAGCTTGTCGAAGCACTTCTGCAAGCTCTCATAGTACTTTCTTAGACCGTTAGAGCACTCTTGCGGGCTGCCGAAGGGCATTCCAGCCGCGCAGAACGCTCCCGCAAACGTGCCTGACCCTACTCCCATAAGTTTTGCGGGAGACCGGGGATGATAAAATCTAAGCGCCATCAGAGCTACAATAGTATGGTGAAAATATTCTCCACAAACCTGTGAGATCGTCCAGTTGTTGTAACCCAACAAGTAATTGTATGGTTTCCTGTTAACTCCCCATTTCGGATGATAATCAGAAAGCTAACGTTGGCTGAGATATTTCCGCCTTAGACTATTCAGCGATATCCAATGTCTTAGCAAAAAGTGGAGCCTCAACGATCTTGTTCTCGCATGTACTGCTCGTCCTGCGAGCAGAAATCATCCACTTCGTTCTTGAAGATAGGCGCGTGAGTGTGGTCGGATTTTCCAGCTACGTGTTTGAGACCAGTTCTAAAGAGAGCACGCTCTCCCGCTCGCCGAACCAGGAGATTGCTTTGCGAAATGAGGTCCATCAGAAGGGACTATGCCAAATGGAAAAAGTATTGTCAACGCGGAAGGCGGCCAACGGCCTAAGAATCTGGAGGTCCGTCCTGATCTTTCAAGAATAGCATTCTCAACCAGGGAACGCGAGGTTTGAACGCCTCAAGCTCTCTTTCCAGCCGGGCGATTAGCCGTTCCGGCTCCAAGATCTTGCGGCGCGCGCCATCGAGGTCCTTCTCCCGTGCCTCCTTCAAGGTGAGGTCCTCCAGAAGGAATTCCGCATGGTGCTTCAGTGCGCCATTCTCCGAAATCAGCTCTTCGAATCGGGAGTCCCGCGGGGTGGGCACGATAAAGCCCATGCTCCCCCTACAAGACTGAGATGTTCTTGCCAAATTGATGATAGGGGTTGAGAGCCGGATGACCGGAAAACCTTTCGGGCAACAGGAAAAGCAGAAACCGGACAGTTGACACAACTACGGATAATCAGTAGTCTATGCTGGAGTTTGAATGGGATAATGACAAAGCCGCCATGAACCGGCGTGATCATGGAGTCGCCTTCCAGCAGACCGTCAAGGCGTTCAGCGGCCACTTTGCCGTTGAATGGATTGACGACCGCGGGAACGGCGGAGGGGAGCGCGTTGGTTTGGTCGGCATGTGCGGCAGAGTGATTCCGCATGTGGCCTACACGGAGCTCGATGAGCGCATTCGGATTATCTCGGCACGACGAGCGGAAAAACATGAGCAAGAGTACCACTATCGCGAAAATTCGCTCTGACGGCACGGTTGTCGAGGTGTTGGATCAAGGCGACGAGCGCCCGTTTCCCGATACCTCCACGCGTCCGATGACGGAGACGGAAAATGAAGCGGCGGCGGCGGCTGATCCGGACGCACGGCCCTTGACCGCCGAAGACTTGCGGACAGCCCGACGAGTGTCCCGCACGAAGACCTTGCGCCGTGCGCTCAACCTCACGCAGCAAGAGTTTGCAGCCCGTTATCACATCCCCCTCGGTACATTGCGCGATTGGGAGCAGGGGCGCACGGAGCCCGATCAACCAGCCCGGGCTTATCTCACAGTCATTGCCCGCGATCCCGAAGGAGTCCGCCGAGCCTTGGAAGCACAGCCCGCATAGCGGTTTTTTGCCTCGTGGAGCGCGAACGGCAATGCGGCTCGGCTCCGGCGCTAAGAACGGCGGCGGTTACAATCAGACCGGGCGCGGTTTTGCGAGGCACCATAACTCCCAAGCCTTGGACAAAATGATGGAAGCATTTGAAATGGGAACCATGGAAACAGAAGAAACAACCCGAGACGACGATTTTGTGAGCCTCTACCTTCGCGCCTTCAAGGAATATGGGGTGTCCGCATTGTGGAGCAGCCGCCCCGTGCCCGATCCGACGTGCGAGGATGCCTTGGCCATCACTCGGAGCTTGCGCGTCGAGGGCGATTTGAACGCCCGGCGTTTGGCCGAGCGGATCGAGAAGGCGTGCCGTGCCGCTGTCTAAACTGCAATCGGATATCCTGCGTCTGCTCGCGGCACACCGCGATCCGGAAAGCTACGTGGGGGGCAGTACGCCCTTGAACCGGAACGCGCCCCGCTATTCCGGCGATATCGACGTTTTCCACGACCGGGAGGAAGGGGTTGCCCTAGCCGTCGAACAGGATACCGCCGTCTTGCAGGAGCAAGGTTTATCCCTGCAATGGCTTCGGCGCGAATTCACCTTTTATTCCGTTCTTGTCCGCCGCGACGACGAGGCAACCAAACTCGAATGGGCCCTCGATAGCGATTTCCGGTTTTTCCCGGCTATCAAGGATGTGCTTTTCGGTTACATGCTGCATCCCATCGACCTTGCCACCAACAAAGCCATGGCGGCGGCGGGACGGCGCGAGCCGCGCGACGTTGTTGACTTGGTGACGATCCACGAACAGGTTTTGCCCTTGGGCGCGGTTGTCTGGGCGGCTGTCGGCAAATCCCTGGGCTTTACGCCGGAAGGGCTTATCAACGAAATCCGCCGCCTCGCCCGTTACACCTTACATTTCGCACTCTTTGAATAAGGTTTTTCTAATAATGAGTCGAAGCTGTTCTGGAATCATGAAGTGTTAAACTCCCACCAATAATCTCTCAGGTTCGTGTAAACACTTGATGGTACGTTTAGCAGCTCCAAGACTTCATAGTGTAATTGTGTAAGGCCTTTTATGATTGATTGAACGATGATTTTGTCTTCCGATATTAATGACAAATGTGTATTACGAAAAAAGTAGTTCAAGTTATTCCATGTCGGTTTCTTGCTGTTCATTCCCTGAGGTAGAATGGGTAACTTTTCTACTGCTTGCTTCTTCATGTTCCTTCTAATATTGCGCTCCATGAGTGAAATGATCATGAGTGCCACGAAGTAGAGAAAGGTTATCGCCTCAATGCGGCGTGGCAATTTGAGAAACACAGGAGCCACTTCAAGGATGGACTTCGTTGTGTACATTCGCTTCTCTAAATAAGGTTGCTCTTTGTACTTCCTCAGGACCTCCGAGGCATCCAAGTCGGTGTTGGTCGTCAAAGGAAAAATACCGTCTGTCTTGGATGCTTCGTCGATGGCCTTCTCGTTGCGGGACCAATCAAGGCGGTAGCGAAGGACTTCCTCTTCCTTATAAACAGTTTTGGGACCCGGTCTACCCGGCATCGCCTGTGCTCGAATGACTTGCGTTTCTTCGGCTATCTCCAGGTTGAGCAGGTGACGCACGCCTTTTGAAGCCTGGTCAACCGCGACTTCAATCTGATCTTTCGTTTTCAGTTTGTAACGGTTGAGCTTGGGCACCAGTGCTTGCAGTGCTGCTTCAACTTTACTGAGCCGATGGTTCCTTCTGTTTCTATCCTGTGCCTCTTTGGCACTGCTATGGACCCATATAAGACGATAGCCCTCCTGGGAAAGGCCGTCCTCATAGGTTCGGTATACGGCAAAATCTCCCTTCTTTCTGGAGCTCTCGACGCTGTAGGCATCCTTCCACTGAACTTCTTGGGTCTTGATATGCTCGTTGAACTTTTTCACATCGACCCGGTCCTTCGGCACAATGGTTATGAATTTTCCACCGTTGTCGTTAATGTGGGCCAGATTCTCCGAGCTGCACAGTTTACAGTCCGCGATGTAGATAAAGTCTTCCTTCTCAAGCAAGGCCCGCAAACCATCCCAGTTGGTCTTATGGGTTGTATCGTCCGTGCGATTCCCGTCAAAGAGCTCAAAGCTCAAGGGAACATAACCATCCCCAACGATGTTGAGGCCGAACACAACCTGTTTACAGTCCGGGCGATGGTCTTTGTTGAATCCGAACATTGGCTTGACGGCACCATGCTCGGCAATGGCGTACGCGCCCTGAAGGGTGATCGATGTACTGTCATTATGAATTTGCTCGGTCTCCAACTTATGGACATGGATCGCGTTAGACGATAACTCCGTCATCAACGAGTTGCGGTCGGCAAGGAAGAGCAGATCGGTTTTTCTTGCAAGCTGATCATCATTGTAGCTTCCGGCGTTAATGGGTTCTTCGCTCAATCCGTCCATGTAATCCGCCAACCACGCATCGACCTTGTAGAGAGGCTTCGACGCACAAATGATGTTCACAACCATCATGCACAAAACTTGTGCCGGTTCCATTGTGCTGTTCTTAGGATTCGGAACATATTTCTGTAAGAGCCAGAACAAATCAAGCTCATCCATGTAATGTTTGACCATCGGAACTACATCGATCTTTTTGACTCGTGCCGCTATCTGTCTCATATCTACCTCCCAATGCACTCTGGTACGGTAGTATGAATTGCGAGATCGATTATGTCCAGGACAGCCTGATCCTATTTTTAAGTGAATCCAGTTAAAAAATCCCTGTTTTACCTGATTACAACCAAATTACTTATGATTAGTGCACAAAACACCTAATATAGCTCACTGGGACCCCCAAACTTATGCGACTCTGTCCGTGAATACCGCAGAACGCCACATCAAGGGGCACTCAATGGCGCTCAGATCTTGGAAGCCAGTGCCGATCTGCATAAAACTCTTTAATTGTTGCGAGAGAAGCGCGAAATGTAAGTTA
>JBAQYM010000158.1:0-16265 GCA_049300095.1 Syntrophobacteraceae bacterium | reverse complement strand
CTGGGGGAGGGGGTCGTAAGTACTTGAAACTTCAACACCCTCCCCAACCCCTCCCATCGCGGGGAGGGGGACTCACGTCCGGCTCAATAGTCGCGCAGCTTGAATATTTCTTTGGGCAACAGCCCGTATCCGCCCGCCCTCAGTCGCCATCGCCGCCCGAGCAGGAATCGGGGCGGATTCCCTCCGTGATCTCATGGGAGAGGCCTTCGGCCCCAACGCCGTGGGAGAAGCCTTCTGCTCCGACGCCGTGGGAGCGGCTTTCTGCCGCGATGTGTTCCTGTTCCGCCATCGCCTCATCCACCATGGCATCCACGTCCATATCCATATCTTCACCCATCTCGCGGCTCATGGACTTCATCCATTTTGCCATGCTCGCGGGATCGTTTTCGTCGAGCCCCGCCAGGCGAGACGGATCGGCCAGCCGCTCCATGCGGGTTTCCTCCGAGAGGCGGACCCGCACGCGCGAGGGGACCCGCTCGGTGGACTCGCTCCCGCAGTGGCGGCAGGCGGCGGTAAACTCCTCCGAAACGCGAAAGGTGATCACTTCCGATTTACGGTTGCACTTCCGGCAGCGGTATTCGTAGATGGGCATTGTCGATTCTTCCTGATTTTTCAAACAATTACATATTTTTTGATAGTGTACACCACTTCGTCGGGATCGTCCAGAACGGTCAGAAAGTCCAGGTCCTCGGGCGAGATGTACTTTCCGCGGAGCAGCGTCTCCCTGATCCAGTCGACCATTCCGGAGTAGTGCTGCTTGCCCACCAGTATTACCGGGAAAGGCTTTATGCGCCTGGTCTGGATGAGCGTGAGCGCCTCGTAGATCTCGTCCAGCGTCCCGAACCCGCCGGGCATGCCGATGTAGGCCTGGGCGTATTTTACGAACATCACCTTGCGGACGAAAAAGTACTGGAAATCGAGCCTCAGGTTCGCGTAAGTGTTCGGGTGCTGTTCGAGCGGCAGTTCGATGTTGAGCCCGACCGATTTGGCCCCGCCCTCCCTGGCCCCCTTGTTCCCGGCCTCCATCACCCCCGGCCCGCCGCCCGTGATGACATTGTATCCGTTCTGAGCGAGTTTCCTGGCGATGGTGACGGTTTTTTCATACGTCTCATCGCCCGGCTGGACGCGCGCGGACCCGAAAATGGTGACGGCGGGATAGAGGTCGCCCAGGGCTTCGAACCCGTCGACGAATTCGGCCAGGATCTTGAACAGCCGCCACGAGTCGCTGATGGTCATCGCATCGATTACGTACTGTTTTTCGGGCATGAGAGGGTTCCTTTTATATGGAAAGAGACCTTTAGCGGTATTAGACATATACGCTCCCGGCGGGTCGGGCGGGACCCGCAAAAATGCCCCGGCGCTTCACCGCAAAGCCACAGAGGACGCTGAGAAAACGCGGGGAATGGACATCAAGAAACCCGGGGCTGCGAGCAGCCACGGATCAATTGCCCCTTTCCTGTATCCGGCTTTACTCCGGGCCGAGTCCGCGCTCTCTGGGTCGCTGCGGTGAACGGTTGCCAAATCCCGTCCTTTCTCCCGACGACATGCAAAAACTTTCGAATTCTTTTCGCGCATTAACATATTCGAGCACAAACGGAATTATATTAAGTAGTCGTAAGGAGAACAAGCTTGGATTTGGCGCGGAGCATTTCGGAACTGCGTAAAGTGGATTATTTTCCCTCGCGCCTTCGATGCCGGGCCGAAAATAAATAGTGTTTGAACGGGCAGCGCTAATGAGCTATTTTTAATCCGCAATTCTTTTAGTAGAGTTTTTCGATCGCCGGGCTTTCCTGAACAGGATGGGGCAGGCTTTGGGCATAAAGGAGGCAATCTTGATGGAAATGAAGGAATTTGTGAGGGCCGCTATCAGGAAAGTGGGCCAAAAAGTGCACGATGGCGCCCTCGACATGCACGAGGAAGGTTATGGCGATTCCGAGGAGATGCTCCTTGACTGGATCTGGATCGAGCTCAAAGAGGAGTCCCCCGACAAGGATGCGGTGGTCGACATGGAACTGGACGATCTCTACGAGGTGATCGAAAGTTCGGCCGATATGTATGAGGACTACCACATACTGCTCGAGTCGATAAAGGCGGCGGCAGACCGCTAAACACCGTAAGCAAGGCCTCTTTACCTACTGAAGCGCTCCCAGTGAGCGCTTTTTTAGTTTGGAATGGATCGCAAGGCCGCCGGGACCCTCGAACAATCCGACTTCAGCCCCGCTCAATTCGACGACCACTCTAAAATAGTCGCGCCCCTCCCCGGTGGGAGAGGGGCGCCGACCGCATTTGCCCCCGTTCGTCTTGATGCGGATCACGGCTTGCGGGTCGGTTCCCCGCGCGGTGCGCGAGGGCCGGACGAACCACTAAAGTTCAATGAAGTTCATAAGCTATCGTTTCTTCCAGCCGCTCGAGATCGAATCCAAGCACCACCTGGCGCCCGACCTCGATCACCGGTGGGCCGCCCGCGCCTTTCCCCGGCCCGGAAGCGGGAGAAGAAGCGGCCGGGGTAACCGGGGACGATCAAGAACGATAATCTTCTCCGACAAAAACACCGGTGTAAAGAACCTCCACTTCTTCCAGCTCTTCCTGTTCTTTTTTCTTCTTCAGCACTTCAGGATCGTTTTTTTCATTAATATGTTTTGGGCAGTTCATGTCAGCCTCCACGCGTTTAAGAGTAAATTCTATCGTCCAAGAATGGTTCTTCGTTGCTCCCAAGTTAGGGGCTCCCTCGTTATTGTCAACGACCCGAGGCGCGCCTTGCGCCGAAATTTCCCATTTTGATTTTTTACCGCGATGCGACGCCGTCAGGCCGATTCACTTGACTGAATGTTTTAAAATAGATTAAGCTGAATGAATCAGATACGCAGAGAGGGATTGCATGTTCTCCGATGAGAATACCGAGGGACTTTCCGCCAGCCTGGAAGATTACCTGGAGGTGATTTTCCACCTGGAGCAGTCCAACCGGGTTGCCCGCGCCAAGGACATTGCCGATCAAATGAACGTCCAGCGGGCCTCCGTGACCGGAGCGCTCAGGGCTTTGGCCGCGCGGGGCCTCATCAATTACAGCCCCTACAGCTATGTTACGCTGACGGATTCGGGCCGCGACATTGCGCGCGACGTGATCCGCCGCCACCAGGCCCTAAAGGAATTTTTCATGAGCACCCTCCAGCTCGGGCCGGAGGATGCCGAAGCCAATGCCTGCCGGATAGAGCATGCGATCGCTCCGCAAGCCATCGAACGCCTGGTGCGCTTTCTCGAATTCATCAAGATCTGTCCGCGAACCGGGACGGACTGGTATGACGCGTTCGCACGCTACTGCAAGGCTGGACTCCAGACCTCGGATTGCACGACCTGCCTGAAAACATGCATCGAGCGCATCTCCGCGAAACAGTAGCGCATCGTTCGGCCCCCCTGCGAGTACAGAACCGGCGCTTTCCCACAAGGCGCCGCCGCCTCACGCCATCCCAAATGTTTATCGGGAATTATCAAATGGTTTGCGAATAGAGGATAGTTCGTGGTAAATTCCCCGAGAATCCCCCTTTTCAGCTATTCTCTGTCTTTTAAAGAGCGGTCGAGTTCATGGTGGCAGTAAAGCCGAGAATCCTCATTGCCGACGACGAGCCCCTGACGATGGATCTCGTTGCCGAGCGGCTCCAGGCGGAGGGATACGACGTCGAGGTCGTGTCGACCGGCAAGGGGGCCGTTGCGGCCGCGCAGCGGACCAGCTTCAAAATCCTCCTGACCGACCTCTCGATGCCGGGGATGAGCGGGATGGAGGTCCTGGCGCATTTCAGCGCAAAACATCCCGAAACGCTCGTTATCGTCCTTACCGGCTTCGGCTCGATCGAAACCGCGGTCGAGGCGATGAAGCGCGGGGCCTACGACTACCTTTCCAAGCCCGCCAATATCGACGAAATACTGCTCACGCTGAAGCGGGCCGTCGAGATGAAGGACCTCAAGGACGAAAACGTCCTGCTCCGCTCGCACATCCAGGAACAGCACCGGCTCGACCGGCTGATCGGGCAGTCCGCCCCCATGCAGGCCCTCTACCGCGTCATCCGGCGCGTGGCCAAGGCCGATTCCACCGTGCTCGTCACCGGAGAAAGCGGGACCGGAAAAGAACTCATCGCAAACGCGATCCACTATTACAGCAACCGCCGGGACATGCCTTTCGTGCCGATCAATTGCGGCGCGATTCCCGAAGAGCTTTTGGAGAGCGAGCTTTTCGGACATGAAAAGGGCGCGTTCACCGGGGCGCTCAAGGAGAGGCGGGGCCGGTTCGAACTCGCCCACAAGGGGACGGTTTTTCTTGATGAAATCGGGGAGATGAGCCCCAAGCTCCAGGTAAAGCTCCTGCGCTTTATCCAGGAAACCAAGTTCCAGAGGATCGGCGGGGCGAGGACCATCGAGGTGGACGTGCGCATTCTGGCCGCGACCAACAAGGACCTCGAGAAGGCGGTCGCCGGGAACGAGTTTCGCGAGGACCTGTTTTATCGCCTGAACGTCATTCCGATCCATGTTGCGCCCCTGAGGGAGCGCGATGGCGACATCCCCGTCCTGATCCAGCATTTTTTAAAGCAGCACTGTCAAAAAAAGAACATCCCCTTCAAAACCATGTCGCGCCCCGCCATCGAGAGCCTCCAGCTCTACGACTGGCCGGGAAACGTGCGGGAGTTGGAAAACGTCATGGAGCGGCTCGTGATCCTTACCGAGCACGACGAGATCCAGGTCCACGATCTGCCCAAGCGCATGCAGATAGCGCAGCAGATCGAGATCAGGAAGATCGAGCTGGGGGAGGAAGGGATCAATCTCAAGGAAACGCTGGATGAGCTGGAAAACCGCCTGATCCTGGATGCCCTCCAGAAGGCGGGGGGTGTCAAAAACAAGGCGGCCAAGCTCCTCGGACTCAACAGGACCACCCTGATCGAAAAAATGAAAAAAAAGCAGATCGATTTTCCCTGACATATTTAAAACCTTCGAGCCGATCATTACCTTTGGGCTATTCGGTTTCTCGATGTTATGTTCTGTTTTTCGCCGATTTTTATCTCTCTGCCGGGATTTTTCGCATCGCCTTTTAACGTACGTGCAGATACGTGCGATTACTCATATCCATCTTCCGCCGAAGAGGACCGTCATCGCGGGACTGCCGCCGCGCCGCGTGAATGGGCGCGCGAATGGCCTTGTCTTTGCATCCGATAGTTGTTATCCTTTGGCGGGAAATAATGTGGGAAGGGATTCGAAAAGAAATGGAACCCGAGCAGGAAAGCCCCGGCAAGAAGAAGCCTACGAATCATGTCGTCCTGAAATTCGCCCTCGCCACTTTGATTATCGCCACCCTGACCCTGGTCGTCTACGAAACGGGACTCGCCCGTTTCTTCCTGAGCAAGAAATGCATCGCGAACTTCCTTGAATCGCTCGGCCCCTGGTCTTCCGCGGGGTTTATCGTCATCCAGGCGTTTCAGGTTGTCGCGGCCCCCATTCCCGGCGACGTAACCGGGTTTCTGGGCGGCTACCTCTACGGCCCCTGGCTCGGCATCCTCTATTCCACAATCGGCCTGACGGTTGGTTCCTATGCCGCGTTCGCGCTCTCGCGCGCATTCGGAAAACCCTTTGTCAAAAAATTCGTTCCAGCGGCCTCCCTGGAACGTTTTAATTTCCTGCTGCACCACAAGGGCGCGTATATTGTCTTTCTCCTGTTTCTCCTGCCGGGTGTTCCAAAAGACTACCTTTGCTACATTCTCGGGCTGGGTGAGCTCTCCTCGGTGGAATTTCTCGCAATCGGAGGGACCGGAAGGCTCTTCGGCACGGTACTGCTCACCATGGGCGGAAACTACATACGGCTCCGCCAGTACGTGCAGTTTGGAATTCTTTGCGGGGTGGCGCTGGTGATTATATTTTTCGCCCTGGCCTACAAAGATAAGCTCGAACGGCTTTTCCGCCTCTGGCACCTGAAGGCCAAAAGGAGGAGGGCCAAGTTGCCCGCGCACAACGGCGGATGAAAAACACCGGTCAACCCGGGGTTATCCGGCCCCTTTCCGTGACTGCCGTCCCCGCGTCCCGCGGGGGGATGGTTCCTATCAGCCCCGGTAAATTGTATCGATCACATCTCCGACCTCGGAGGCAATCCCGTATTTTTTGAGAAGCGCCACGATTTCGCCAAGCCCCTCGGGCCCGCTTAGAGAAACCTCCGCGCGCGGGTCCGTGTCTCCCCCCTCTACCTGGTAGCCGTTTTGATCAAGAATTTCGATGGCTTCCCGCAGACTTTCCACGACAAGCCCAAGCTGTGACCACTCCCCCATGTAATAGACGGGAAGCGAGCGCAGGTCGCGAAGCGGATCGCCGGTTTGCCGGGATTCCCCAATGCGGCTTATGATCGGTATTTTCCACATATTGTTGCCGTTACCCCGTGTTGGAAGACGATTGGTTTAATATCAAGCAGTTTCAGGAAAGCATCAAACGATGCCTTTCAAGGGCCTGAAGGCCCCTCGCTTTGCCCGCGGCGGTCGCCGTATGTATCGACCCCGTCGCACCATGTTCAGGAAAGCTAATGAGGGCCCGATCCATTGTCATCGGGGGCAAGGGGGGATGCGCTCAAAATATACGAAGTATTCCTGAAAAATAAGCGAAATGGTCCGGCAACGCATCCCAACTAATTGAATCCGGGTTGCCGCGGTTGAATCCGTTCCGGGCGGGATGGATGCCGGTCACATTGTCCCCGCCATACGCGCTCGGACAGCCACAACCCGCAATAGCTCGGAATGAGCCTCACAAACGCCGGGCAGGCACTTCCCGGTTGATTTTTGTTGACTTTGATTCCCGCTCATGTACGGTATTTACGATCTATCAGACATCATGCTCTCCATCAGCCATTCGCACCGCTTCCGCTTGTTTAATATTTTCAGCCGTGAAGCAACCGGTACGACCCGTGAGGGGAATCCAGCCTGCACTGCCTTCTTCTAAATGAACAGGGGGGTCGAGATGCATAACGAGAAAATCATCCGTCGTTTTTTGATTGCCGTCATCGCCTTGTTGGCGATCACCTTTCCCGCCTTCCTCCCGCACGCCGAAGAATCAACGTCCCCGGCCCTTGCCGTCCAGGGGACAGCCGATCAACAGGCGCTGGTCGATCCTCTTCTGCAGAGTGAATTCGATACGGCGAAGGTGACGATGCGGGGCTTCGCGGTGGAATCCGCCGCGGAATACAAAAGAATCAAAGATTACCACAACTCCCTGGTGGGCGATGAAGCGGTCGTTCACAGCTTCACCAATCAGGA
Source organism: Syntrophobacteraceae bacterium (assembly GCA_049300095.1). Taxonomy (GTDB): domain Bacteria; phylum Desulfobacterota; class Syntrophobacteria; order Syntrophobacterales; family Syntrophobacteraceae; genus SbD1. The sequence continues at coordinate 8,991 of JBAQYM010000158.1, read as the reverse complement.
CGGGGATTTCCTGGTGTGCGTCGATATCTTCAGGCAACCCTCCCTCCGCGACGCCGGATTGGGTAAGAGCGCGGCAACTCTGGAGCCGACCACCCTGCCGGGAGAGGACAAGTCCGCTCCCCGCGCACTGGCCCCGCAAGCGAGGGCGCTTCCGGGAAGCCAATGGCTGGATGGTTCCCTGGACGAATCGGGGAGTTTGAGGAAATGTCCCGCGGACACTTACCCCAAGCTGGCGCCGCGACTCGAGACGCTGGTTCGCCACAAGACCCTTGAAGACTTCTACAGGAAAACCCCCGTCGATAACCAGACAACCGACGGGAAGCTGAGCGGCCCGCTTGCTGTCGCGCCTGTCCACGAATACGCGCATGCCTACAAAAACGTCAACAGCATAGGTCAAGGGGCCGATTTCAACATCTGGCAGCCCTACACGGAAAAATCCACGGAGTTTTCCCTGAGCCAGTTATGGTGCGTGCGTGGCTCGGGGAGCGCTTTGCAAACGGTCGAACTCGGCTGGCAGGTCTATGCGGCAAAATACGGCAACTACCGGCCGCGGCTCTTCATTTACTTTACCACCAACGGGTATACCGCAACGGGAAACTACAAAGGCTGCTACAATCTGGACTGCAAAGGTTTCGTGCAGACAAACTCCAGCATTGTGGTGGGAAGTACCCTTTCCCCGGTATCCAAAGTCGGAGGAACACAGTATACCAGCACCCTCGATGCTTGGCGCGACCCCGGCACCGGACACTGGTGGATCAGGTACAACGGTGCGTGGCTTGGCTATTACCCGACGACCCTGTATGCCTCGTCGGGTTTGAAGCCGTATTCGGCCAGGATAGATTTCGGAGGGGAAATCATCGATGACAAGATCGGCGGCCACACCGCGACCGATATGGGAAGCGGCTACTTCCCGCAGGCGGGGTTTCGCAAAGCCGCCTTCACCAAAAAGATTCATTACTGGAATACCGCGAATAAATATTATAACGCCACCGGGCTTATTCGCGGCGTGACCAACAGCTACTATTACGACCTCATTTTGTATAATTATGCCACCGACGCCAACTGGAAGGTGTCTTTTTACTTCGGAGGACCCGGGCGCTGATAACGGCATGATCCGGGGATGAGGGCTTCCGGGATTGCCGGACCCGGCCGGATGCTGTTCCGCCCGGAAGCCCAACCCTCGACCGGGCTGATTGGGCCGCGAAGCGGACCATCGCCCGCTCGCCTGTTCCGCGCCGCTTCCCTTCCAGCGTGCTGATTTTTCCTTCCTCCCCGCCTCCTCGCCCAACCCGACCGACCCCGGAAGTCTTATCATATAAAACGGACACGCCCCCTCGGACATGCGATGCCGAACAGTCGGGGAGCGGCCCCGCCCCGTCGGAATATTTTGGCGCCCGCGCGTAAACTAATTCGCGCACAGATGCGTCACTTCTCATAAATGGGGTCAGTAGAAACCCAAGAGCAACAGGAGGCAGGAATGAGAACAAAAAGGATCTTGGTTGTGGCGTTCGTGGCGCTTGCTTTTCTCACGGTCTTTTCGACCACGAGCGCGCGCGCCGATTATTACTACAACCCGCTTTTCCTCCCCTTCGCCGTGGCGGGCGCCGTGGTCGGAACGGCGGCGGCGGTTGCAACAGGCATTGCGACCGCTCCCTTCTACGCCTTTTCACCCGGCTACTATTATGGTCCCGGACCCGGCTACTATTATGGTCCCGCACGCGCCTATTACGGCCCAGGCTATTACCGCTCCGGCTATTATCGTTCCGGCTATTATCGTTCCGCGCCCTACCGTGTCCACAGGTCGGCCGCGGCGCGAGGCCATTACGACAGGAACGGGAGAGGGGTCCCCGGGTCCCGGCGATATTAAAGTCTTTTCCCGCAATTGATTCGCGGCCCGCGCCGCGGGGCGTGACATGGTCCCGGCGCAATCGGAGGGGGGGGAAGCCGCCTTCCCCCCGTGCCGACACCCCGCGCCTCGGCGAAGGCATGGCGGAATTGGAACGCCGCCGCAGCGGCAAAAGGTGAGCGAGCCGCGTCCGGGAAAGAAGACAGCGCTTTTGAGCGTGTTTGTTTGGCGCGAATACAAAGGGGAGGCCTATCCCCTCAGGTAACTTTTGAGGACCCGTTTTGAAATCAATTCCCGGACCGATTCAGTCCCAGGCGCTGAATTCGGCGGCGGGGACCGAACGTAAGGATAGCCCAAAACTTTCAAAAAGCTCCTTCGGGCGCACAGGACCGGAATGTGCTCACACAGTTCACCGGTTCAGGTAGATGCATTCACTTGTCTTGGCCCACTCTCATTTGACCGCCATGTGTCATTCCATCCCGTTTGTCACCCGCTGGTTGGACGGTTGTCCCACGTTTGATTGCATTGTGGTCATCTTCTGGAGAGAGGATGCCAATATGAAGAGGAGGAGTCCATTGATGAGGAGGATTCCCGCAATAACCGGACCTGAAAAGAGACCCGGTGCGAGCATGGATATACCAAAGGCAATTGCCACGAAATTCAGCAGCGTCTGAGTAACCATCAATTCCTTAAGAATGGGGGGAACACTAACCGGGGCTGCCGGAGGGGTCCTGATTTCATGCAGTATGGGGAGAAAACGTTTGATGAGTAATGCGGCCCCCCCGACGATATTCAGAAGTCCGAGGAGTATCTGAATTATTCCGGTCAGAAGACCCGGAACAATACATGAGACAATCCCCAAAGCGGCAAATACAAGTCCGGTAATTATCATTACCAGCGAGCGCTTGTACTGACCCAGCGGAGTATCTCCAAGGGCCATGACCTGGATGGCCATGACAGTCAGCAGCACGCCAAGTTGGCCGTCCGGAGAGAACGGAAGCATGCCGAGGTTCACCGGAAAGAGCAGCGCTCCAAGAAGTGTCAGGAGAATCCCCAGCAGGATAAGTATTGAATTTGTTAGGGGAAGATTTGCGTCCCGGAAAAGTCTGAGACACCCATTTGACTCAACGTTATCTGAATTCGGAATACTCGATGCGGGGCCATTTGGTTCTTCAGGTGGATATGATCTTGCAACCTTCCATATACACCATGATAGATAGAAAAAACTGATTCCATAAATAATGAGAAGTATCGCGGTCTGCGGGTCCGTTGTGAGACCGGGAAAGAGTGTTATCAGGCCTGAAACGACTGTCAACGCATAGACAAGGCCACAGGCGATGGTCAGGCGCTGTAAGATCCCGGGAATTTTAATCCACATTCTTGCCTTTTTCTCGGATACGAAAAGCTGTATCAGAAGAACAATCCCGCCGGCAAAAAGAACTATTCCAACCAGCGCGCGAACAGATTTTGTAAGGTATCCGGGAATGAAACAGGAAGCCATTCCAAGAACAGCCGCACATATTCCGATTATGATCAGCGCCCACGACCGGCGCAGATCTCCAAACGGGGTCTTACCCATCGTGATGACCTGAAAAGAAACAATGACCAGGAACAGTCCGTACGTGCTGTCGGGGTTATATGGCAGAATTCCTCTGTGAATCCTAAACAGAAGCAGGCCAAAAAGGAGCATGAATACTCCGAGGATGAGTAAGATGACAATCTCCAGGGAGAGATCGGATTCTTCCCTCATCTTCGCAAAGCTTCGTTTTTGCTGACGATCTGACAGCAATTGAATTCTCCCTTAATTGGGTGATATCCTATGGTTGCCGATTTTTCCTCATCGCTTGCCAAGAAATCGGCACGTAAATGTCCCTGACGCCATTTACGACAAGACCTGCGCAAAAAACCTCAAAAAAGCGATTTCTAATCAAGCCGTCAAGTATTGAATCCTCGTCGAAATGACCCTCCACTCCGGCCCTGTCTATATGACGGTGGTATTGCCCGCCTTTCTGGCCGCTGCGACACGGTTGAAATATTCGTCGATGTAGGGCTGCAGATCGGGATGGTTGTTGCTTTTCGCGCCCTCCATGTCACTGGGATCAACAAAAACTATCCGCATGTTGTCCTTCACCTTCTCCAGGATGGTGCGCGCCGATTGTTCGGGCGTCAACGCGTCTTTTGGAACCGGATGATCTCCCCATATCGGGGTGGCCACCGTGCCGGGGATCACCGAATGCAGGAATATATTTTCATCCCAGATCTCGGCGCGCAAAGCGAGCGTCAGCGCGTGCAGCGCCGCTTTGGTCGCGCTGTACATGGTCTGCAGCGGCATCGGAGAAAACGCGATGCCCGACGCCGTATTGGCTATATGTCCGCCTCCGCCCCGCGCTCGCATCACCCGCAACGCCTCCAGGGTGCCGTACAGGGCACCGTAAAAGTTCACGTCAAAGGCGAATTTCCAGTCGTCCATGGTGATCTCGTCGAAAGCCTTTGCCAGCGGGAGCCCGGCGTTGTTGAACATGAAATCCAGCCGTCCCCCCTTTGTAACGGCATAGTCGACCAACGCCTTTACCTGCTCGGCCTTGCTTATATCCGTCCTTTTGCTGAAGACCTTACCCCGAAAATGCTCCGACAGCCGGGCGGCTTCCGTGTTCAGCTTGTTTTCATTGATGTCCGCCATGATTACGGCAGCTCCGAACCCCAGCATCAGCTCAGTCATCGCCAGGCCGATGCCCGACGCCCCGCCCGTCACCACTGCGACTTTTCCGGCATAAAATTCTTTCATATCCACTGCCCTCCCGTTCTCTTTGGTTTACGGCAAACCTCTCGCTTCTAACGATAACCGTTCCGCGGCGAAGATCGAGGTCATCGAGCTCAACAGGGTGCTGAAAAAGGGAACTCCTGGTAAAGAAACGGGTGAAAACACCGAGACACGTCATTCCGGCGAAAACCGGAATCCAGGTGTTTTAGATGTGAATTCAACAGCTTGGGACCTATAGAGCCTCTTATGAAACTTCATGATGCCGATGAAGTTTCACCCTCGTTCAAACCCTGTCCGAGGATTGGGCGGCCCCGCTGGATTCCGGCTTTCGCCGGAATGACGGACGTACCGATCTCCGGCCCAATTCCGGTTATCAAGAAGACTTCTTCAGTAGCCTGTCAGGTAGTCGTCAGCTTTTTTTGAGCCGCGGAAGAGCCCCGTGCGGTAGACGAGCCATTTTTTCCTTTTAAGCTTCCTTGTGAACCGGGCAAACTCGACTTTGCCTTCCAGACAGGGAGCATTTCCCTTAACCCAAGTTTGTCATTGAAAAGCTAAAAGTTATAAAGTTTCAGTTAGTTACGGATTTGGCCTTTAAAATTCGGCACTACAAACTTTCAAAACACCGTTTTTACTGTCCGCAAGGGTTTGGAGTGGATTCCAAGGGCGCGACATACCTGCGCATGAAAAGATTCCGGCTCCGTGGTCTGCCGGATATGGATCCGTTCGCCTTTGTCATTGGTCATGGCCGCTGTTATCCGGCATTGGGAGGCCATACGCATGCGGATAATCTCGCAGTTGTGTTTGACCCGCCCGGCAAAGGCCCGCGCCAGGTTTTCAACGGATTCATCCACGGGCCACAAACTCCGCTGCCCGAAAATGACTTGCTCAACGCGGTCGGCCAGTGTCTTCCACTGGTCTCCGGGTAGATCCAATCTGCCAAGGTCGAGGACAATCCTTTGGCGTGGCCCCTTGGGAGTGCGAACGGTATTGGGGTCAACTTGCCGACGCGGTTCCGGTCAATTTCGGGCGCTAGTCGATTCCATAAGGCCGCGGATAGGGTTTTTGCAGGTTGCGGCAGATCCACACCCGGAAGACCTGGGCCGGACGGCCGGAACGGAAAGTCTGGATATCGTCGAGCCGGGTGTATTCGGTGAAATATTTTCCATAGAGTTCTTTCGGGTCGGCCGGAAACCGCTCCGTGGTGACGAAAATGGCGTCCTTCCCCACGATATCGCTTTTATTAGTCCAGAACGCAAAGCCGTGCGGGTCGGTCCGGTTCAGGACGGTCGTCAGGAAACGTCCCCGCGCCGCGTAAGCCAGCTCGCCCCCGGTAAACCACTTGTGGCTCGCCAGGAAACAGTTTCCCTTCCGGAGCGTCTCCTGGTCCGCCAGCCGGTCGACCACCTCGCCCCAGCCCTGACCGTCCAGGGTCAGATCGGCCTTGGGGTTGATGGGAAAGATGCCCGTCACGGCCTGGAGGGGCACGACCAGGGTAATCAGCAGCATTGCGACCCCCGTCACCCAGAACACCCTCTTTAACCACAGCGCTTGCCAGCCGGCCATCCAGACAGCGGCAAGAACGATCCCGGCCAGGTAGCCGGGCATCGGCCAGTGCGGCTGAATGGACCTTGTCGCCCCGATGAGCGTGAAGGCGGCAATTGGCAGGACGGCAAAGGGCAACAGCCACCGGGGCGCGTGGATTTTGTTTCGAATCGTCAGGATTATAGCGGTGACATACAACCAGATGGTCAGGGGCAGGATATAGCCGACCTGCATCAGGACGCCGGCAAGAAACAGACGCGGCGAGAGTTCCACCCCCGATGCGCTCTTGCCGAACTGGTAGAGGTAGGAAACCCAGTGGTGCTGGTAATTCCAGTAAACATTGGGCAGAAAACAGATCGCCGCGATCCCGAGGCCTCCGTACAGGCAGGGGCTCCGAAGCAGCGGACGCCACTCGGGGTACCTGACCAGGCAGTAAAGGAAGGCGGCCCCGAGAAGGACCGCGTGATACTTGGCCAACAGGGCCAGTCCCAGGCTCAGGCCCGCAAGCAGCAGCCATTTGTCGTCGCCGGTTTCCCGCACCTTTGCCAGGCTCATGAGAAACAGCAGCCAGAACAGCCCCAGGGCGTTGTCCGGGAACACGAACGCCCCCATCCCGACCAGAAAAAACGGGGTCACGTGCAGCAGGAAAAGAGCTATCCTGGCGGCGCGGCGGCCCGCGAGCAACAAAGTGAGCCGGTACATGAGGACGGCGGAAAATACGAAGGTAACGAGCGCGCCCAATCTCAGGCTGAGAGGGCTGTACGATCCCGTGAGCCAGCGCCCGAGGCCGGCGGTAACGGCCACCGCGGGAGGATGATCGAAATACCCCCAGGCCGGATACAAAGAATACACCCCGTAATAAGCCTCATCGAAGCCCGCCGGGATAAGGGCGCAGGCCAGGACGCGAATTGCGAGGCCGAAAAGGACCAGGGCCATGGCGAGGCGATCTTGGAAAATCGATGAATCCCCGCCCCTGTCGAGATCAGCCACGCTCATTCGTGTCCCCGCGCGAGGACGAGGCGGGTCCTTCGACCTCCCGGAAAGTCCAGTGGGAATTGAGGAAATAGTTTACGAGGGCGGCGGGCAAGGTGCTGAGAAGCTGGTGGATGTGGGGCCGCACGTCCGGGAACAGCCGGTTCAGGGCGATAAATATCGAGTAGCTGAGCGCCAGGGCGACCAATGACACAAGATTAAATTTCGCGCCTCTTTTCGCGGTCTTGCCCCCCAGGTTCCGTGACCGGAAAGTCCAGCGGTCGTTTAGAAAGAAGTTCCACAGGATGGACAGCTCGATGGCGACCGGCGAGGCGAGATACTTACTGGTCCCCAGCGCCAGCAACAGGCTGAAGGAGCCGAGATTTACCACCAGTCCCGATGCGCCCACGGTCGAGAACCTGATAAAGTCTCCGCACCTGTGCAGGGCAATCCGGCAGGCATTGACCACGAATTCCATTATGTCCCTGAACCCCAGCTTCGATTCGCCCCGCGTCCTGTCGACAAATTCCACGGGAATTTCCTTTACCGCCGCCCCGTTGTCGACCGCCTCGCTCAGGAGCGCAACCTGGAATGCGTAGCCGGTCACCACGATTTTGCCGAGGTCGATCTTTTTGAGCACCCGCGCGTCTATGGCCCGAAAACCGGCGGTGCAGTCGCGTATTTTGTGCAGGCCCGCTATGTGGCGCGCAACCAGGTTACCGCCACGCGAAATGAGCTTGCGCAAAGTCCCCCACTGTTCCGGAATGATTCCCCCGGGCGCGTACCGGCTGCCGATCACGAAGTCGGCCCCCTGTTCGAGCGCCGCGATCAAGGGCACAATGTCTTCGGGCTTATGCGAGAAATCGGCGTCCATCTCGAAGACCGCGTCGGCTTCGAGCTCGCCCAGGGCGTGGCTCATGCCCCGAATATAAGCGGCCCCGAGTCCCGCTTTTTCACCTCGGAGCAGGTGGATGCCCGCGTACTCCCGCCGCTTCCGCTCGACCACCCCGGCGGTCCCGTCAGGGGAATTATCATCGACAACCAGGATGCGCATCTCATGGGAGATAGTCCGAAAATGCCGCTGCAGCTCATCTATGAGGGGTCCGATATTTTCACGTTCATTGAACGTTGGAATAATTATTACGATTTTCACCGCACTCTCGCAAAAAGCCCGGACCGGTCCGCTCTCATGGCAATGCAACCGATGCCGCTAATGAGGAAATGATGCCATACCGGCGGGCGGGCGGTTTTCTCCGGGCGGATGACACGCTCCGGAAAAACCCGATTCTCATCGCCCACCCGGAGCTTGTCGATAGGTTTCTTTCCCGGCGGATGACGCGCTCGGGATGGACCCGCCCGAAAGAGCCAGCCTAAAGACCCGTCAAACACTCCCAGGTAGCTGGAGGAGCATATTGAGTAAAAATGCGGTGGTCAAGCATAAACGGGCCGTCGCCCAGAGCGGGCCGCCACCCAAACCAAGTTTCCGGGAAACTGGCATATCGAGCCTCGTCGCAGCAGTGTCGGGTTAGGTTTTTTCAGGTGATACGCTCGGGGCTGTTGCCCAAAGAAATATTCAAGTTGAGCGACTATCGAGCCGGACGTGAGTCCCCCTCCCTTCGATGGGACGGGTTAGGGGAGGGCGTTGAAGTTTCAAGTACTTACGACCCCCTCCCCCAGCCCCTCCCGCCAAGGGAGGGGAGACCTCCGCCCTGTTCCGGCCACACCTGTCGCAGCTTTTGCATTTGGGCAACAGCCCGGATACGGCGGCCCGATCTGGATTTCCTGTTGTGGCGTGGTCTCCCGACCGCGCCACTCGATGCGACCGCAGGTCTCCGATTTGTTTCGACCGCCCTCAAGAAGACCTTCTGAC
>JBAQYM010000157.1:0-9761 GCA_049300095.1 Syntrophobacteraceae bacterium | reverse complement strand
AGGTGTGGCCAAAACAGGGCGGAGGTCTCCCCTCCCTTGGCGGGAGGGGCTGGGGGAGGGGGTCGTAAGTACTTGAAAATTCAACACCCTCCCCTAACCCCTCCCATCGCGGGGAGGGGGACTCACGTCCGGCTCAATAGTCGCGCAACTTGAATATTTTTTTGGGCACCAGCCCCTGGAGCATGGGAACGAGGATAATACGACACCGAACCTTCGACAACCATCGGATGCTTCTTAAGTGAACCGTATCGGGCTTAAGCCCAGAGGACGATTTCGGATGGAGAATACAGGTTCAGGCTTTCCGCGGCCCGCCGAACCGGCTTGAAAGGGCCCTGTGGATCAAGCCCGTGCCCAGGCCCCAGGCGCCGTTGATGAGAAACGCCGTGACCAGCCGCGACATCTGCCAGCCGCCTCCCATCGGCTGTCCCTTGAGGGGCAATACCACCATGAGCGCCACCGCCGAGGGCAGGACGGCGCCGAACAGGAAAGCCGCCACCAGGTATCCGACGCGTCCCTCGATCCTGCCGACGACCGGTACGAAAAAGATGCCCCAGATGCCTCCCCAGAAGGCCAGGGAAAACAGGACCGGGACCCCGAACGGCTTCGTGGCCGCCATCGAGAAAGGTTGAAAAGGCGCCAGGCCCGCCTGCCACAGTATCAGCAAAGTGAGCTGGTGGAAAATCAACACGGCGAAAAACCCCGCCACAAAGGCAAGCGGCGCGTCCCTCTTGAGATCAACAGACATTCCTTGGCCGGCCATTTGACTACCCTCCCCATGCGCGTCTTCCCCGATAAACAAAGGGGGCCTCAACACTCCTATCAATCTAGGAAGGCGCGCGAGCGGCCGCAATCGAAAAGCCCGTAAAAAATCCGCGGGCCGCGGAAGGCCGTGTAATTTCCCGTTGCCGCCCGGGCATCTGATCTCGGCTTCATCCGGTATTATCATTAAAGAGGGATGGAGCAGGGGCGAAAACGGCCGTAGCGGGACCCCGGTCCCGACTCGATGCCCGGTCGCGGGTGAGTATGGCATACCGGGGGGGATGCGCCGCGCCGGCTCTATGGGTATGCAAGGTCAATCAGGGCTCATAATCCGTGGCGGGAAAGTCCCGGTTTGAACCACGGACCACTTTTATTCAGGAGGTTAATCATGGCTGGTAGTAAAAACCCCATCCCCGAGGGATATCATGCGGTCACCCCGTACCTGGTGGTGCGGGGCGCGAGCGATGCGATCGAATACTACAAGAAGGCGTTCGGCGCGACGGAGCGCTTCCGCATGATGTCCCCGGACGGCAAATCGGTAATGCATGCCGAGCTCTCGATCGGGGACTCGATCATATTTCTGAGTGACGAATTCCCGGAAATGGAATCCAAATCCCCCATGTCGTTGCACGGCTCCCCGGTTACGATCCACCTGTACGTGGAAGACGTGGACGAGGTCTTCAACCGGGCCGTGAGCGAGGGGGGAACGGTCACCAAGCCCCTCGAAAACATGTTCTGGGGAGACCGGTTCGGCGAGCTAAAAGACCCGTTTGGGCACCGCTGGTCCCTGGCGACCCACGTGGAGGACGTGCCGCCTGAGGAACTCGAAAGGCGCGGCGCCGAAGCGTTTGGCCAGTGCGCCGGTACGTGAGAGGAGATTGATCCGGCGATACCGAGGTGTCACCCGGCAGGGCCGCTCCTCGCCCGTCACGTTCCCGATGCGACCCCGTTCGCGAGTGACGCCTCGAATTCATGCCGCCCGTGTCGGCCTTGCGCCTTCTCTGCGCTCAGGCCCGGATTCGGGGCAAAAAAAAAGCCCCCGTAAAGGGAGCTGATTTTAATGATGAGGCCAACAATGTGGCCAATCTGTCTAAAGTGGTGGGCCGTGCAAGGCTCGAACTTGCGACTCTCTGCTTAAAAGGCAGATACTCTACCTCCTGAGTTAACGGCCCACTGTCTTCCTCTGAATATCCGCTTTTAGTACCATTTCAAGGGAGTTTTTGTCAAGATAAACCCGCCTTCCCAATGGTCTCTCGGTGAAGGCCGAGAACCCGGCTCACGCGGTATCCCGTCACTTCATGTACCACAATTTTCGCACGGATTCACCAGAGCCTGCAAGTCACCCCGGCGAGGCGGGCAGGATTTACAGATCATCTCCGGACACTGGAGGATATTGCAAGGCTAGCCGACTAACCACATTTAGGTATGTTTCTTGAGAGAGGGGCAAACAAGATGGTCCGGGTCCCACCAAAGAATCTTAAGAATGTGCTTGTCTCTTATTCCCCATATCCTTTCTTTCCCCTGTAAATGTAATGATATAACACCCTCCACATCATCCTGTTTTAATTCCATCAGGCGTTCACGTGCTTCTGGGCAAAGCTTGACTAGCGAAACGGTGTGATTTTGCTTCTTGCCCTTAATGAGGATCTCGTTCCATGTCTGGCTTTCAAATTGGCTGAGCTTTTGTCTTATTTCGTCGAGCTTATCACGATGCACAGCATGCCAGCCAAATGGGGCAACGACCTCCAGAAGAGAGACATGCCATGATATCATTTCTCGGTTGAAACTAGGTTCCTCCTCAATTCGAGGATGCTTTTTCAGGCCGATTTTCGCCTTGCTTTTCGGAACCTTCTTCTCTTTATTCTTTGCCATTGTTTTATAATTGAAATATTAGAGACTGGAATAATATTCCATCATGGAGGCGTGAGAAATCACGTTATTCGCTCGCTCGGAGGGTTTTAGTCCCTTTCTGGCTTTTTTCCATGGTTTCTCAGAGTGCGTCAGATCGCTCAGCCACTGGGAGGGTCTTTTACCGTAATACTTAAGTACTGCGAGCACTGTTTCTCGCTGCTTCCTGCTCAGAGTCTCGGGATCTCCCTTGGGCCACGAAGCAACCTCATATTCTCCCCGGTGCTCATAATAGAGGTCAGGGACAACAGGCCCATTCGCCCATGCTTCGATCCTCTCAGGGAACAATGGTGCTTCATCCCAGACTAGAGACCATGCTTGGCAATAATAGACGAGTTTTTGAAGCTTCATGGTGGTCATTGCACCGCGCTCTCGGAGAATGAATGCTGCTAAATCATGGCAATCTGGCATTTTTATCTCCTGTGTATCATCGGGAAACGCGCACCATTTGGCGACGTAATAGGCAGAGTTTAACCACCCTGTCAAATAAAAACTAGTCCGCTGGTGATATTTTGCACATTTAGAATCGGCATGGGCCTGAAAGGCGGTTAATCCTTTTGATTATGGAAATTCTTCACAGATTCAAAATAACCCACTACCCGCAATCCGCCCGCGGCGCGGGCGGCGGTTTTGGGATGGCCCATTGCGCAACGGGCGGCCCCGGTCTCCTCAGCCCCCACGGCCCATGTCCCCCGCAGTACCCACCTCCGCTGTCCGCATCCACCCGCTTGACAATCCCGAGCGTATAAAATAGCCTCCATTGTTGACGAATTCCTCTTGCCGCCACAGGGCGCGCGAGGATTTACGGGAAACCGCCCCCAATCTTTCACGCAACCCTCACGGGAGGTTGAAATTGAAAAAGATTACCCTCGGCCCCCAGACCCTCGTCTACCCGATGCCCGCCTTCCTCATCGGGGCGGACGTCGGCGGAAAAGCCAACTTCATGACGGCCGCCTGGAGCGGGATCGCCAACAGCACCCCGCCGATGCTGACCGTGGCGCTCCAGCACCACCGGCACACCCTCAAGGGCATAAAGGAAAACGGGGTGTTTTCGGTAAACGTGCCGCACGCCGGTCAGGTAAAAGAGACCGACTACTGCGGGATATATTCGGGCGCAAAGGAGGACAAGGCGAGCGCGTGCGGGTTTTCCGTATTCTACGGGAAGCTGGAGAAAGCGCCCCTCATCGAGCAGTGCCCCGTAAACCTCGAGTGCCGGGTGGTCCATCTTCTTCACCTGGGCAGCCACACCCTGGTGATCGGCCAGATCGTGGAGGTGCATGTATCGGAAGAGTGCACAAGCAGCGGAGAGCCCGATCCCCGGAAGGTCGACCCGCTCATGTATATTACCGGTGCGAACAAGTCCTATTTCAGGCTGGGAGAAACCGTGGGGCCGGCCTTCAAGATCGGCGCGGAATTAAAGAAAGCCAGGTAGGCATCGGGGCCGGAGCGCCCCCTGGTATCGGGCGGTGTGAGCGGCCCCGGTTCGTGGGAGCGGCTTGCAGCCGCGATGCAGGATTCCGCTCACCGAAGGTCCAATGGTATTTGCTGTTCCATCGCGGCTGCAAGCCGCTCCCACGAATTGGGGCGCCCTCACGATTGCTGGTGACCGCATATGAAGACCTATCGCAAAGAGTTGTGGTTTAACGTTGCGGCGCGGATGGGGTTTGTGAACATCACGCCGCGGGTCGAGCAGTGCCTCCGGGAAAGCGGAATACGGGAGGGCCTGCTGCTCTGCAACGCCATGCACATAACCGCGTCGGTTTTTATCAACGACAATGAATCCGGGCTCCACGGCGATTTTGCCGAGTGGCTGGAAAATCTCGCCCCGCACGAACCCGTCTCGAAGTACCGGCACAACGTCGGTGAAGACAACGCGGACGCGCACCTCAAGCGCCAGGTGATGGGACGCGAGGTGGTCGTTGCCATCACCGACGGCAAGCTCGATTTCGGCCCCTGGGAACAGATTTTTTACGGCGAATTCGACGGCCGCAGAAGGAAGCGGGTGCTGGTGAAGATCATCGGGGAGTGAAGGGGTTTGGGTCGCGGGCAACACCGTTCGCTTAAAGTGGGGTCCACCTTCGTGTCCTTCGTGCTCTTCGTGCTAAAAACTGAAATGATCCACCACGAAGAACACGAAGAGCACGAAGGACACGAAGGTGAAATTCGGGTAACAATTCGTAACCGTATTTATGAAAATGGCACTCAGGTGAACGGGATTGCGTCTGATCCTCAAAAAACCCGCAACCCTAAACGATCCCCTTCCCCCCCGCCGCAAGCGATTCCAGGGCCGCACGGTCGAGGATGACTATCTTTTTCCCCTCGACGGCTATGATTTCCTGCTGGGCCATTTTGGTGAGAATTCGCGAGAGCGTCTCCGGGATGGTCCCGAGAAGGCTCGCCAGTTGGGCCTTGGTGATTTCGAGCTCCAGGGTTTCGGGATTTCGGCTGCGCTCGCCGAGGTAGATCAGGTGGGCGGCAAGCCTTCCGGGCACCTCTTTTAGCGAGAGGTCCTCGATGAGGTGCGTGAAGCGGCGGAGGCGCTGGGACAGGATCGCGAGCATATTCAAGGCGATGGAAGGCTCCCTCTCGATCAGGGCGATAAAGGAGTCCCTGGGGAAAAACAGGACGCGGCTCGGCTCGATCCCTTCGGCGTTTGCCGGATAGCTGCCCCCCGCGAACACGGGGACCTCGCCGAAAATCTCCCCGGCGCCGAAGATGTGGAGGATCTGCTCCTTGCCCTCGCGCGAGAGCTTATAGATTTTGATCTTCCCCGACACCACCTGGTAAAAACCCTTCGCCCGGCCCCCCTCCGAAAAGAGCGTCCGCCCTTTTTCGACCTTCTGGTCTAAACAAATTTGCGCCAAAACTTCGAGATGTTCGGCGGGAAGACCGTCGAAAAGCGTTGATTGGCCTATTTTTTCGGAAATTTTCATTCTCTCCCCCGCCCGTCTTCCATCCAATGTTTATAGTATTGGGATCAGGTCCGCCCGCGGTATTTCCGCCGAAAGTTTTGTAGCCGTTCACCGCACAGACGCAGAGACGCAGAGAAAAACATGCGGAGAAGGTATCATAATATATCATATACCGGGCATCAGCCTCAGTTTCTTGAATTGACACGCCTGATGACTGATATTTCAACTTTTTCCTTATCTCTGCGCCCTCTGCGTCTCCGCGGTGAACGATCACGATTTTTTTTCGATCCCACGTGAAAAAGATCGCACCCCCTTGATCTAAGTCAAGGATTGAATTCGGGCCGCATATTACATTGCGTTCGAAGGCGGACACAAGGGCCACAATTACCATATCAACCAACAATATATTCAAACCAGGAGAAAAGAATGTTTTGCTACCAATGCGAACAGACGGCAAAGGGCGAAGGATGCACCAAGATCGGAGTATGTGGAAAGCAGCCCGAGGTGGCCGACCTGCAGGACCTGCTGGTTTTTGCCCTCCAGGGTCTTTCCCTGATCGCGGTCGAAGGCCGCCGGGTGGGGATAACCGATAAGAACGCCAACGTGTTTACCTGTGAAGCGCTTTTCTCGACGCTCACAAACGTGAACTTCGATGAAAAGTTCTTCATGGAAGCCATCCCCAAGGCGGTCGCATACCGGGAAAACCTCAAGGGCAAAATCGCCGCCAAGGGTGGAAAGACCGCTTTCACCGAACTCGCGGCCAACTTCGAGTATGCGCCCACGCGCGAAGCCCTTCTCTCCCAGGCCGCGCCCGTGGGGCTCAAGGGCGACACGGTGGAAAATGCCGATATTCAGTCCCTGCGCCACATTCTGCTCTTCGGCCTCAAGGGGATTGCCGCCTACGCGGACCACGCGCACATCCTCGGCCAGGAAGACGACGCCGTTTACACGTTTCTCCAGGACGCCCTCGCCGCCCTGGCCCGGAAGGACATCGGGCTCCAGGAAGCCCTCGGGCTGGTCCTCAAATGCGGCGAGATGAACCTCCGGGCCATGGAACTGCTCGATGCCGGAAACACCGGCTCCTACGGCCACCCCGTCCCGACCCCCGTTCCGCTGGGACACAAAAAGGGCAAGGCGATCCTCATTTCCGGACACGACCTCAAGGACCTTGACGCCCTGCTCCAGCAGACCGAGGGCAAGGGCATCCTTGTCTACACGCACGGCGAGATGCTTCCCACGCACGGCTATCCGTCGCTCAAGAAATATCCCCATTTCTACGGCCACTACGGGACGGCCTGGCAAAATCAGCAAAAAGAGTTTCCGAATTTCCCGGGCCCGATCCTCATGACCACGAACTGCATCCAGAGGCCGGCGCAGGTTTATCACGACAACATCTTCACGACGGGCCTCGTCGGCTGGCCCGGCGTGCGGCACGTCAAAAACGGCGATTTCGGCCCGGTGGTCCAAAAGGCGCTCGAAATGCCCGGCTTCACGGAAGATTCCAACGGCAAGCAGGTCATGGTCGGCTTTGCGCGAAACGCCGTCATGGGGGTTGCCGGCAAGGTGATCGAAGCGGTAAAGAGCGGGAAGATCCGCCACTTCTTCCTGGTCGCGGGCTGCGACGGCGCAAAGCCGGGGCGCAACTACTACACGGAATTCGTTGAAAAAGTCCCCAAGGACTGCGTGGTCCTGACGCTCGCCTGCGGCAAGTTCCGCTTCTTCGACAAGGACCTCGGGACCATCGAGGGACTTCCGCGCCTGCTCGACGTCGGGCAGTGCAACGATGCCTACTCGGCGATCCAGATCGCGGTGGCCCTGGCTGGCGCGTTCAACGTCGGGGTAAACGAACTGCCGCTCTCGCTCGTTCTCTCCTGGTACGAACAGAAGGCCGTGGCCATTCTTCTCACCCTGCTCCATCTCGGGATCAAGAACATCCGGCTCGGGCCCTCTCTGCCCGCGTTCGTCAGCCCGGGCGTGCTCGATGTGCTCGTAAAGAACTTCGACATCAAGCCCATCACGACCCCGGATGAGGACCTGAAAGCGATTCTGGGATAGCTTTGGAAGTCGGGTTACCGGCCCGGACCGCTTCCGCGCGGTCCGGGCGGCAACCTCAAGGAGACGAATCATGAAATGCCCGGGTCAGGACAGCCGCTTGTGGGGGCCGGAAGCCATATTCGAGGCGAAATGCCCCGAATGCGGCGGCCCCATCGAATTTTTCAAGGACGAGAGTTCGAGGAAGTGCCGCAAGTGCGGCCACAAGGTCCTGAACCCGAAGATGGATTTCGGATGCGCCGCCTATTGCCGGTACGCCGCGCAGTGCCTGGGCGAGGACATGCCGCCCGAGCTTCTGGCCAAAAGGACGGACCTGCTCAAGGACCGGGTGGCTGCCGAGGTGAAAAAAAGCCTCGGGAGAGATTTCCGGCGGATCGGCCGTACCCTCAAGGTAGTCGACTATACGGGAAAAATCCTTCGGGGCGAAAACGTCGACCCCGCGGCGGCGACCCTTGCCGCCTACCTTCTCGCGCTTTCCGGGCCGGCCGGAACGGCCGCACCACCCTCCAACGGGGGCGGGCGGGACGCATCGGCGGAGGCCCGCCGCGCCGCGGCTGAAATCCTCTCCCGCACCGGCGCCCCCGAAGAGGTGGCGCGGGAGGTGCTGGCGATTCTGGACAGCATGGCGGGGGGCACGGGCCTGGATTCTTCCGGCTACCGCTGCGTCTCCGACGCGAGCAGGATCGCGGAATTCGTGGAAGCGCGGGCGAAGCAGCCCGCCCCGCCCGAAGAAATCGCCCGGCTGATTGATGAGGCGCTTCTTACGCAATCGGGCAGGGATCTTGCGCGGCAGGTCCTGACGAGCGGTGAGCAGTGACCCTTGACCCGACAAATACGGTAAGCGTTCACCGCAGAGGCGCAGAGGACGCTGAGAAGACCTGAGGATAGGGTTGACAGGATTTAAAACGGGGACTGCTTTCCCCGTCCCAACCCCATAAATCCCGCTTATGGCTTTTTCTCCGCGCCCTCTGCGTCTCCGCGGTGAATGCTTACGCAATACGCGACGCTAACCGAACGCGCGGAATATATTGTTACCTGGAGAGTTCCAATGGCAAATATGAGAAAGATCGTGGAAATAGACGAGCAACTGTGCGACGGCTGCGGCCTGTGCGCGCTGGCATGCGCGGAGGGCGCGCTTGAAATAAAGGACGGCAAGGCGCGCATCATAAGCGATTCCTACTGCGACGGCCTCGGGGCGTGTCTAAGCGGATGCCCCACCGGCGCCGTCCGGATTATCGAAAGGGAGGCGGACGAATTCGATCCGGAAGCGGTCGAAGAGTACCTCGCCGCGAAGGGGGAGGCGGCTCGCGAGGGCACACCGCCGGCGGCCCATACCACCCATTCGGCCGCCCATACCACCCATTCGGCAGCCCACATCACCCACCCGGCAGCCCACATCACCCACCCGGCGGCCCATACCACCCATTCGGCCGGCCGGACCCACGCCGTGGAAGCGCAGGAAGCGCCCCGTGAGCACAAAGAGTTCTCCATGGCGTGCGGCTGCCCGTCGAGCCGCGTCGAGACCTTTCCGGTCGATCCCCGGCCGGAAAAGGCGCGGGGACCGGGTCCCTTCGCCGAGAGCGAGTCCCAGCTCGCCCACTGGCCGATACAGATCCGGCTGGTCCCGCCGACCGCCCCTTTTCTCAAGCGGGCGCACCTGCTGGTCGTAGCCGATTGCGCGCCGGTTGCCTACCCCGATTTTCACAAGAATTTCGTCAAGGGGAAGGCCGTCCTGATGGGATGTCCCAAGCTGGACAACAAGGAGGAATACGTTTCCAAATTCGCCGAGATCTTCCGCACGGCGGAAATCCGCGGCGTGACCGTAATCGACATGGAAGTCCCCTGCTGTTCGGCGATGCCCATGATCGTCCAAAAGGCAATGAAGGAGGCGGGGAAGGACATCCCGCTGGAAGAAGTGGTGATCGGCGTGAGGGGCAACATCGTCAAAAAAGGTCGAAACGCGGCGTGAGGCGAAAATCCGGGGGGGGGTTATACTTTTCCCCTCAGGATCCAAGATTCGTCATTCCCGCAGCGCTTCTGGGCGGGAATCCAGTGTTTTGCTTTGCTCAACGGCCCGAAAAGACACTGGATTCCCGCCCAGAAGCGCTGCGGGAATGACGGTTTTGACGT
>JBAQYM010000156.1:0-3996 GCA_049300095.1 Syntrophobacteraceae bacterium | reverse complement strand
GGGTTGATCCCCGCCCGGACTGCCGGAATGGGTAGGGCTGACCTTATCGAATGTACTTGGTTTGATTCCGTACACGATAGGAGGCCTGTGGTTTGGGCAACCTTCCCCGGAGTGTGGGAACGAAAGCGGACAGTTTGTACAAACCCGTCATTCCGGCGGAAGCCGGAATCCATGTATTTTTGTGTTAAGTCAAGACTTTAGAGACAAACACACTCCCATGAAACTTCCTCTGACGAATGAAGTTTCATTCTAGTTCAAACCCTGTCTGAAGACTGGGCGACCCGGCTGGATTCCGGCTTCCGCCGGAATGACGAAATTGGGGTTCTTACAGCCTGGCCCCGGGTCCCTGGACCCGGGACCCGGATACCTTTTCCAGCGCCCTCTCAGAGCCCGTTGGAAATCAGGACGTGGAAAACGGTCCCACCTTCTTTGGCGGCCTCCACCCAGACTTCGCCCCCGTGAAGCTCGATGATTTCCTTTACGATGGCAAGCCCCAGCCCCGTGCCCTCGACCCCTTTCGCCCCTTCCCGCCGCTCGAACAGGTTGAAGATCCTGCCGCTGTCCTTCCCTTTGATACCGATTCCATCGTCGCTTACCGCAAAGTGATGGAACTTTTCGGTTTGCTCATAACCGATGACGATATTCGCCAGGCGTTCGCCCCCGTATTTGACCGCGTTGTCGATCAGGTTTCTAAAAACCCTGAGCACCGAAAGCTTGTCCGCACGGATCACCGTCCCGGCCTCCGGCTCGATCAGGCTGATCCGCCGGACCCGCAAACGCGCGGAGAACTCGTCCCTTAGCAGGTGGAATACCTCGTCCATTTCGATCCGCTCGATCTTGAGAGGGGTCTCCTTGGTGGCGATGAACGTGTTTATGGCGTCGACCAGCGAGGCGACGTGCTCGGAAGCCTTCATGATCTGGTCGCAGCAGGCGCCGCCCTTTTCTCCGAGCAGCTTTCCGTACCTGTTTTGCAGCAGCCTCGCCAGGCCGTAGATCCCTATCGAGGGGCTCTTGAGGTCGTGAGCCACCGAATAGGCGAAAATCTTGAGCTTCTCGGCGCCGGATCGAAGCTCTTCGGTCATCCGGTTTCGCTCGGTGATTTGCATTTTCAGCTCGGCGTTTGCCCGCGCAAGCGCTGCGGTTCGCGCCCCGACCCGTTTTTCGAGCTCATCGTGAGCCTTTTTTAAAATTTCCTCGGCCCTTTTGCGCTCCGTTATGTCAAGGGTCACCCCGACCAGGCCGGCCACCCGTCCTTCCGAATCGGTGAATATTCCCTTCGTAATGATCACGTCCCGCCTGATGCCGTCGGCATCGGTGATCGAGGCTTCGTACGCCTTTTCTCCCGGCCGGGCGAAAAGCTCCATATCGTGCTGTTCGTATCTGTGGGCAATCGCATCCGGGAAAAGATCGAACGCGGACTTGCCGAGGATTTCCTTTCTTCCAAGCCCGATGCGCCGCTCGAAGGCCTTGTTGCATCCGAGATACGATCCCTTCTTGTCCTTGTAAAAAATGGGGTTGGGAATCGTATCGATGAGGGTTTGGAGGAACCGCAACTGGTCTTCGAGGGTCTTCTCGATCGTGCGCCGATCCTCCCGCGATGCCTCCAATTCCGACACCCGGGCCCGCAGCCGCGCTACCTCGGCTTCAAGCCGCCCCGTCTCAGCACTCTGGCCAACCATTCCGGCCTCCTGATCTCAGAGGAAAAAGTGAAACCGAAGTATCCCCCCAAAGGGTTATATTCAAATTCCCGGCCAAGCCTCACCCAATGATGAACGGAACGCAACATTGCGGCAAAAAAAGCCGGCAGGGGCTTCCACGGAAGCAGCGGGACAGGGCATTAACAATGGGCCGCCTCGGCTGCCGGAGCGGCGTCACGGACTCGGAAACTAACAGGGGACCATCGGGGCAGTATGCGAACGGGATACGAATATCGTCCTACGCTAAGGCCGCGCCCCGGCCTTGTCGATATGACAAATTTGTTCCATTTTATCCTCAAGAACTATTAATACCACTTTTTCGCTCACGGCCTCTCCGGTAGTCCCGGAGGGACATTTCCCGTTTTTGGAACTCCTTCTGTAGATGCGCTCCCACCAGGTTTGGACCTCCTGGCAGGATGCCGCTCCCACATGATAGCAGGCGTTTTGTCGAATATTTGCACCCTATTAAGCCGCTTTAGGAGAAAAGAGGGGGAATATTTCCCATTATTGTAAAAAATCGCGATTCGAAGTATAAAGACCCCGAAATGATGCCGCGGCTTTGCGCGACAAAAATCTTTATCCGAGAAACCAAATCGCCTTTGTTGAAAGGAAGTTCATGCGAAGAAACGGGTTTTTCTGCCTGATACTGGCGCTTTTTTTCGCCCTCACGACCCTGCACGGGACGGCGGCCGCGGTCGAGCCGAGCCCGGGCAAGAAAGTCAAGACCCAAACCGGGACCGAAAAACGCACCAAGGGACAGCAACCCGCGGCAAGTCGCGCAAAGACCGAGCCGACCAAAGGGACCGGACAGGCCACCGAGCTTTCCCCGGGGCAGATAAACGCGCGGTCCGCCATCCTGATGGAAGTTTCGACGGGGACGGTCCTGTTCGAACAAAATGCCGATGAATCGATTGAACCGGCTTCGTTTACCAAGATAGCGACCCTCTACCTGATTTTCGAAGCGATCCAACAGGGGCGCATCCACCTTACCGATGAGGTCTGGATAAGCGAAGCCGCATGGCGCACCGGCGGCTCCAAAATGTTTGTCGGCGTCCGCACGAAAGTGCCGCTCGAAGAGCTCATCAAGGGGATAGCGGTCGTGTCGGGAAATGACGCCTGCGTCGCCGCGGCCGAGCACCTCAGCGGCAGCACGGACACATTCATTGACGCCATAAACCGCAAGTCCGCCGAACTGGGGATGACACGCAGCCGTTTCCTCAACCCCCACGGACTCCCGGCCGACGGCCAGATCACCAGCGCGCGCGACATGGCCCTGCTCGATGTTTCCTATCTCAAGAGATTCCCCGAATCGCTCCGGTTCCATTCGATGCGGGAATTCACATTCAACAATATCGTCCAGTACAACCGCAACCACCTCCTGCTCAAGGACTCGACCATTGACGGGCTGAAAACGGGCTATATCGCCGCCTCGGGGTACCATCTTTCCGCCACCTCGCAGCGTGACGGGATGAGGCTGGTGGCCGTGGTCATGGGCGCGGTCAATCCCGCCACCCGCGAGCGCGAGGCCATGAAGCTGCTTAACTACGGATTTCGCAATTTTACGCTCATCCAGCCTTTCAAGGACGGTCAGGCCATCGCCACCGCCAAGGTGCTCAAGGGGCAAAAAGACGAAATTCCGGTCTATCCCAAGGAAAAGCCCACTTTTCTCATTCCTCAGGCCCAGAAGAACCTTCTGAAATGGGACGTGCGGATTTCGCCCGACCTGACCGCTCCGATCACGGCGCAGCAGGACGTGGGCGAGCTGGTTTTCATGGTGTCGGATCAACCGAAGCGAACCATCGCCCTTTTGAGCGGCGAGGATGTTCCGCTTGCCGGATGGCTGAAGAGGGGCTGGCAGAGCCTGGCCGGCATAGCCCGCCTCGACTGGCGGTGGATCAGCGCCATACTCGGCTGCATCGCGCTGATAGCGATTGCGCTCATCCTGCTCTCGGGGCGGCGCGCAAAAAACTATTCCAAGTAGCCGGCCGGGGCTGAAGGCCGGAACCGGCGGAGCGCTTAACCCAAAGCCCTAGTACCGCGCAACACGTACCATTTTGCATCGATGTAGGGTGGCACAGGTTTTAGGGGCTGTTGCCCAAATGCAAAAGTTGCGACAGGTGTGGTCAAAACAGGGCGGAGGTCTCCCCTCCCTTGGTGGGAGGGGCTGGGGGAGGGGGTCGTAAGTACTTGAAAATTCAACACCCTCCCCTAACCCCTCCCATCGCGGGGAGGGGGACTCACGTCCGGCTCACATAGCCGCCCAGCTTGAATATTTCTTTGAGCAACAGCCCCTAAAACC
>JBAQYM010000155.1:0-1619 GCA_049300095.1 Syntrophobacteraceae bacterium | reverse complement strand
AAAAACCTTAACAGAATTTCCCATTCATCTTGTGTTTGTGGATTCATGGGAACAGATATTATTTCAAATAACGATGATTGTAAATAATTTCTTATTCAAGCGCTTATGGGGTTGATCCCCGCCCGGATTGCCGGGAAACCCTACGGACCATTTGCTGGAAATCTTTGCCGTACTGATTCTATTCCGGGAGAAGCAAATTATGGCCAAGCTACCACGGAAGCGGGAAGAAAAGATGGGCGGCTACGTCGTGCACAACGTGCCTTTCCCGAAAGACACGACCCCCGAAGCCCTGGCGGGCCTCAAGGAGATGCGGCCGCTCCAGATCGAGCAGCACTACGCAATCAACTACCTCCACAGCTACGGGCAGGACAGCGCCTTTTTCGCCGCTCTCACCAACAAGGTTTTCCTGGGCTGCCGCGAACCCGAGACCGGCTACACCTACGCGACGCCGCGCGGGCACGACATGTACACGGGCCGGGAGACGGAGTGGGTGCGGCTCCCGGATGCCGGGAAAGTCCATGCCTTTACGGTCTGCCATTTCGGGAGCGAGGAATTCTTGCCCGAAACACCCTTCGTCCTGGCAATGGTGGAGTTCGAGGGAGCGGACACGCTCTTTTTGGGGCGCCTGCTCGGGGTCGACCCGGACCAGGCCGGTCTTGACTGGATCGGCATGAAAGTGGAGGCAAAATATCTGCGAAACTCGCAGCTCAAGCCCACGGACATCTATTTCGTCCCGGCATGAGGCGTTTTGGCCGACCGTCGTTCGAGGGTTGCGCCGATAGAGGAAAAGAGATCGCATGGCAGATGAGGCTTGCAAACTGACCAGATTGAATCCGCAAATCGAGATGACCTACCTCAAACCCGAAAAGCGGGTGGGATTGGTGGTGGTGCTGACCGGGTACGGCAAGGGTAAGACCTCCTCCGCCCTGGGTATGGTGGTGCGCGCGTGCGGCCACGGCATGAAGGTCTGCATGCTCCAGTTCATGAAGGGCGATATATTTACCGGGGAGTGGGAAGCCGTAAAGAAAATGGACTGCGATGTCGAGATCATCCCGACGGGCATGGGTTTTTGCGGGATCCAGGGGAACCCCTATTCGCACCCGGTGCACCGCGAGGCCGCCCAGCGTGCGATAAAACTTGCCAAAGAGCGCATAACCTCCGGGAAATACGACCTGATAGTGCTCGATGAAATCAATAACGCCATCCACCTCAAGCTGGTGGACCTCGACCAGGTGCTCGACCTTGTGCGCAACAAGCCCCCGCTCCTTCACCTGGTGCTCACCGGCCGGGACGCCCTCCCGGAAATCATCGCCCTGGCCGACACGGTGAGCGAGGTAAGGGAGATCACCCACGCCTACCGCAAGGGAATCGAGCCGCAGCCGGGGGTGGATTTTTGAAGTCAGTGAACAGTGAGCCTAAGGACTTGTCCGTAAATAACCCGTTTAACTGTGAGCACAGCCTTACGGGCTGCTGCCCAATCACATACGACAGATTACCCATGCCACTGAAGTTCGACTCGGGTCGTCAAAACCGTCATTCCCGCGGCGTTTCTGGGCGGGAATCCAGCGACTTTGGGATAACTCGTCTTGCTCCAACGCATTGTGAAGACGCTGGATTCC
>JBAQYM010000154.1:0-2989 GCA_049300095.1 Syntrophobacteraceae bacterium | reverse complement strand
TGGGGGAGGGGGTCGTAAGTACTTGAAAATTCAACACCCTCCCCTAACCCCTCCCATCGAAGGGAGGGGGACTCACGTCCGGCTCAATAGTCGCGCAACTTGATTATTTCTTTGGGCAACAGCCCCTTCGTCCGCGTCCGGATTGGCCGTGGTCCGGACCTTTTGCAACAAGTCCCGGTTCGAACATCATCCCGGAGAGACACCGGAGCGCAACATGGTGAAGTCGCCATTATTGACCGGTGCGACGAGTTCGAACAACATCCCGGAAAGACACCGGAGCGCAACCGCGACGCACTGTGGCACGGTTCTGGAATAAAGGGCGGGGGCAAAGTGTCCGAGCATCTTGAATCGTAGTTAAAATTCTGTAAAAATGTGGGGAAAATTGACGAATTGCCGCTATTGACTCGGGCAAGAGACGTCGGTTATTGTCGGAAATCCGCTCCCAGGCGGGTATATCCGGCAAGTTGCCGCTGGATGGCGGGTTTTCGGCCTTTTTTCTTCGGGTCTCCAAATAATTATTCCGAACCACCTTGATGAGACGTCCTATGCGGCTGAAAATCTTTTCGCGGGTCATGCTCGCCCAAAGCGCACTGATTGCGCTTATTCTTGTCATAAGCCTCTACGGGCTGGCCAAGCTCCACCTGGTCTCGAAGCTCAATACGGACGCGCTCACGGTTGACGCCACCTGTGTGAACGAGGAAAAACGGCTCCTCAAATCATTTCTTGCCGAGATGCGAAACGGCGAAAAATTCCTGCTCACCCGCGACCAGTCCTTTCACGAAGAGTACACCAAGAGCCGGGACGATTTTGGCGACGCCCTGACGAAGGTCGGCGCGATCATCGACACGGAACGCGAAAAGGAGCTGGCGGCCGAGGTCGGCCTCCTCCACAGCCTCTATAACCAGGAACTCGACCATCTCATGCAGGGCCGGTCGGGATCGGAGGAGTCGAGGCTCCGGATGACCGAGGGCATAATCGAAAGGGCCAATGAACTCATCCGGTTGCGCGAGCAGGCGACGTCGGCCAGGACGGCCACGGCGCGCGACCACGCGGCCTCGGCCGCCGAGGTCATGCTCTGGCTGACCCTGTTTGGAATTGTCGGGGCGCTGCTGCTGGCCTACCTGCACGCGCGCGGCGTGAGCCGTCCCCTCAATAAGCTTGCCGACGAAATGCGCCACGTCGGCCGGGGGGAATTCACCCGCTCCATCGACATCAAGGGACCCAAAGAGGTCGAGGAGCTGGCCCTGGCGTTCAAGCGCATGGCCGAAGAGCTCGAGCACCTGGACCGCCTCAAGGCCGACTTCACGGCCCATGTCTCCCACGAGCTGCGCACGCCCCTTACGGCCATCCGGGAGGGCACGGCGCTCCTTCTCGAAGGGATACCGGGGCCGCTTACCGAAAGCCAGCGCGAGATCCTCGATGTTGTCAGAAATCACGGCCAGCGCCTCTTCCACAGTATTTCCTCGATCCTCGATCTCTCGAAGATGCAGGCCGAGATGATGGACTACGAGTTTGCGGCGTGCAACCTGGGAGATGTGATCGACAACAGCATCCAGGCGGTCGACCTGATCGCGCGCAAGCGCGGGATCGAGCTGCGCACGACCCTGGACGGGCGGCTTCCCATGCTGATCGCCGACGAGCGAAGGGTCCAGCAGGTCATGGACAACCTGCTTAGCAACGCCCTGAAATTTTCCCCCGAAGGGGGCGAAATCCGCGTCGATGTCTTCCTGAAAGGATTGAACCCGCGACAGGCCCGCGAAGTCGAGATCAGGGTCTACGACAACGGTCCCGGCATCCCGAAGGAAGAGCTGCGCAACATATTCAAGCATTTCTACCAGAGTCCCAACCACCGGGTGAAGGGACGGCACGGCACCGGCCTGGGCCTGGCCATCGCCCGGCACATAGTCGAAGCGCACAAGGGGAAAATCTGGGCCGAAAGCGAAATCGGATACGGATCGGCTTTCTGTTTCACCCTGCCCGTCGCCCCCGGCATCGGAGAACTTCCGGGCGCATCGGAGTCAAAAACTTCCAGAGCGAGCTCTTTAAAATGCGTAACAGAACCCTGAGAATTATCGCCCGCGCCGGCGCGTGCCTGATTATCGCCCTCGCCGCCGGCTGCGCCTCCACCAAGGACAACCTGCCCGCGCAGCCCCCCGCGCAGCAGGTCCCGCTGTTTCCTCCCCAGGCCATCCTCCAGGGCGGGGATTATGAGGCCTTTTTCACGGAAAACGAAACGGCGCTCAAGTCGTGCAACGAACCGGACCAGTGCGCCGTGGCCCTTTTTAACATCAGCTTTCTTTATTGCTACTCGCCGAGCCCCTATTACAATCCCGCGCGGGGCCGGCTCTATCTCGAAGACCTGATAAAGGGCGCCCCCGAGAGTCCCTTGGCCTACCACGCCCGCGTGTGGCTCGACCTCCTGAAGAAAAGCCCGCGCGCGGACACCAGGAAGCGCCCGGTCCCCAGGGAAGACCCGAAATCAAAGGAAGCGGCCGCGGCGGCCGATCTCCCCAAACAGGCCGAAAATCAGCAGGAAAGCGCCCCGGAAACCGACCGCCAGCGCCAGGAAAGCATTCCGGAAGCCGACCGGTTGCGCATGGAAGAGGAGATCCGAACCAGGGACGAGACTATCAGGGAGCTCAACAGGCAGCTCGAACGCTCCCGCCAGATCGACATAGAAATAGAGAAGAAGCAGCGGGGGCTTGCGCTCTAGCGGGGTGCTGGAAAAGGGAACTCACAGTAAAGAAACGAGTGAGAACACCGAGCAAAGAGACGAGTGAAAGCACCGAAACACGTCATTCCGGCGAAGGCCGGAATCCAGGTGTTGTAGATGTGAATTCAACAGCTTGGTACCGATTGGGCCTCTTATGAAACTTCATGCGCCCAATGAAGTTTCATCCTCGTTCAAACCCCGTCCGAGGACTGGGCGGCCCCGCTGGATTCCGGCTTTCGCCGGAATGACGGACGTACCGATCTCCCGGTTATGGCG
>JBAQYM010000153.1:0-14226 GCA_049300095.1 Syntrophobacteraceae bacterium | reverse complement strand
GGGATCAAACCCGCCCCTACGGCTTTCAACGCACTCTGACGCCATAGTCCAACCGTAGGGGCGGGGTTGATCCCCGCCCGGACCGCCGGAAACGGGATCTCCATACCCTCATTTCCGTGAGGCGATCCCCCGAAAAATTTCGTCCAATTTATCTTCCGGCAAAATCCCCGTTTCGCGGGCGATTTCACGGACCGTCTTTCCGGTCGCAAATGCTTCCTTTGCTATCTCGGATGCCCTGTCGTAGCCGATAAACGGCACAAGGGAGGTCGACAGGGCGAGACTTTGTTCAATGTAGGATTCGCATTTATCACGGTTTGCGACAATTCCCGAGACGCATTTTTTAGCTAGCAGCGAGGCGGCGGACGCGAGAATTTCGATGGATTCCAGGAGGTTCAGCGCAATCACGGGGAGCATCGTATTGAGTTCGAGATAGCCCCCCTGCCCGCAAATGGTGATCGTCGCATCGTTTCCGACGACCTGCGCCGCGACCTGGATCACCATCTCGGGGATTACAGGGTTGACCTTGCCGGGCATGATGGACGAGCCGGGCTGGAGCGAAGGCAGGGTAATCTCGCCGAGTCCGCACCGGGGGCCGGAGGCGAGCAGCCGGAGATCGTTCGCGATCTTTACCAGGCTTACGGCAACGGTTTTAAGCTCCCCCGACGCCTCGACGGCCGAATCCTGCGCGGCCTGCGCCTCGAAATGGTCTTGCGCCTCGCGGAAAGAACGTCCCGTCTTTTCGGTAAGAAGCCGGATCACTCTCCCGGCAAATTCCGGGTGCGTATTGATGCCGTTTCCGACGGCGGTGCCGCCCAGGGCCAGTTCGGATAGCGAGTCCTCGGCCCGTTTGACCCGGGCAAGCCCCAGCTCGATCTGCCGGGCATAGCCTCCGAACTCGCGGCCGAGGCTGATGGGCACGGCATCCTGGAGATGGGTGCGCCCAATTTTCATCACGTCGGAAAACTCGGCCGCCTTTTTTGCGAGGGCCTCCCGCAGTCTTTCGAGCGCTGGGACCAGACGGTTGCGAATGGCGCAAACCGCCGCGACGTGGATTACCGTCGGGATCACGTCGTTGCTCGACTGGCCGAGGTTTACGTGGTCGTTCGGGTGGACGGGCTCTTTTCCGCCGCGCCTCCCGGTCAGCATCTCGTTTGCGCGCCCGGCGATCACCTCGTTGGCGTTCATGTTGGTCGAGGTGCCGGACCCGGTCTGGAAAACATCGAGAATAAACTGGTCGTCGAGTTTGCCTTCGGCGACCTCGCGGGCGGCGTCGCGAATGGCGGAACCGAGTTTTGCGTCGAGCAGTCCGAGCGCTAAATTCACCTCGGCCGCAAGTTCCTTGACCAGCCCGATGGCGCCTATAAACGAGCGGGGAAAGGTCCGGCCGCTCACCGGAAAATTCTCGAACGCGCGCCGCGTCTGCGCACCATAGTATGCAGATTCGGGGACCTCGACCGTCCCCAGCGCGTCCGTTTCCGTCCGGGCAGCCATTACTTTCCCACACCTCTCACCCGGTCAGCATCCCACGACGACCGTCTTGATATTTACAAACTCTCGAAGTCCATAATGAGACAGCTCGCGCCCGAATCCCGATTTTTTGACCCCCCCGAAAGGAAGGCGCGGGTCGGAACTGACCATCCCGTTGATGGCGACAAATCCGGTCGCGATCTCCCTGGCGATCCTTTCGGCCCGATCCTTGTCCCTGCTCCAGATAGACGCGCCGAGGCCGAATTCGGTGTCGTTTGCGATCCGCACCATTTCCTCTTCACTTTTGACCGTGATAATGGGCGCTATCGGGCCGAAAACCTCCTCGCCGACGACCTTCATGCCGGGTTTTACATCTGTCAGGACCACGGGCCGGAAGAAAAAACCCTTATCCGGCGGTTCGGGGCCGCGGTGCACAACGGCGCCCTTCTTTTCGGCATCGTCGAGCTGTACGGCGAGGTCCTTCAAGAACTCTTCCTTTGCGAGCGGGCCGATGTCGGTCTCCTCATCCATGGGATCGCCGATCTTGAGGCGATTGAAAACATCGAGAAACTTCTCCACGAACTCACCCGCAACCGATTCGGCAACGATGAAGCGCTTGGCGGCGATGCAACTCTGGCCCGCATTAACGACCCTTGCCCTCACGCCGGTCGAGGCGGCCTTTTCCAGGTCGGCGTCTTCGAGCACCATGAAGGGATCGGACCCGCCCAGTTCCAGGACGACCTTCCTGAGGTGCTTTCCGGCCATGGCGGCCACCTTCGACCCGGCCTCGACGCTTCCCGTAAGGGACACCCCATCGACCAGTTCGGCTTCGATGATACGCTCGGTCGTGTCCGCGCCGATCAGCAGCGTCTGGAAGACATTTTCCGGAAAGCCCGCCTCGCGGAAGATTTTTTCTATCTCGAGGGCGGTAATGGGTACATTCGAGGCATGCTTGAGCAAACAGACGTTTCCGGCCGCCAGGGTGGGAACGGCCCAGCGCACCACCTGCCAGAACGGGAAATTCCAGGGCATTATCCCGAGGATCACCCCCAGCGGCTCGAAGGTCACATAGCTCTTCGCCGCCCCGGTCTCGATGACTTCGTCTTCAAGAAACCTCTCCGAGTTCTCATGGTAGTAGTCGCAGGCGAGGGCGCATTTTTCCACCTCGGTGATGGACTGCCTGATGGGTTTGCCCATCTCCTCGGTTGCAAGCCGGGCATATTCCCTCGTCTTGCTC
Source organism: Syntrophobacteraceae bacterium (assembly GCA_049300095.1). Classification (GTDB taxonomy): domain Bacteria; phylum Desulfobacterota; class Syntrophobacteria; order Syntrophobacterales; family Syntrophobacteraceae; genus SbD1. The sequence goes on along the minus strand of JBAQYM010000153.1, from coordinate 11,522 downwards.
CTTAAGATCGACGCAAGTTCGGCTATGGGACGGACCCGTTCGGAAACGGGCATCCTCCTCCACAGCGCGAAGGCCTCTCTCGCCCTGAGAACCGCCTCCCGGCAGCCTTCGTAGGGCAGAGGGTCGAATTCTTTGTTTATCTTTCCGTTAAACGGATTTACGGATTTCATTGTCGTACACTCCCCCCGAAAGAAAAAGAAACATCCCGGAGAGATTTACAGGAAAAACCCCCTCGCCCGCAACCCCGTTATGCACCCGCACCGGGCAAATTCTTTTTAATTTCGCGCTTCATGACGTTGATCGACTTCGTAATCGGGATATTTTTGGGGCATACCCGCGTGCACTCGTAATAGTTCACGCACGGCCAGACGCTGTTGGGCTCGTTCAGTTTTTCGAGCCGGCCCGCAAACTCGCTGTCCCGCGAATCGTAGAGAAACCGGTACGCCCACACCAGGGCGGCGGGCCCCACGTAGTCGGGATTTTCCTTCATCACCGGGCAGGCGCCGGTGCAGCACGCGCACAGGATGCACCGGATCACGTCCTCCATTTTTTTGTGCTCTTCCGGGCTTTGCAGCGCCTCCTTTTCAGGGGGCGCCCGGTCGGTGACCAGGTACGGGCGCATGGAATCGATCCTCGCCAGGAAGTCGTCCATATCCACTATCAGGTCTTTGAGGACGGTGAATACGGGCAGCGGCTCCAGGGTGATCTCCTCCGAATCCGCATAGTCCCTGACCAGTTTCTGGCAGGCAAGCGCGCAGACGCCGTTTATCCGCATGCCGTCCGAGCCGCACACGCCGTGGGCGCAGGACATGCGGTAGCCGAGGGTGCCGTCCTGTTCCCACTTTATCCTGTTGAGGCAGTCGAGGATGCGCTCCGCAGGCTCCGCGGATACCGTGTAGGTCTTGTACGACGGTTCCGTGTCCGTTGCGGGGTCAAACCGGAAAATTTTAAATCGCATTTCCATATCAGTATGCCCTCGGCTTGGGTTCAAATCGGGTAACGGTTACAGGCTTGTAGGTGATCGAGACGCCCGAATCGGTCTTTTGCGCCAGGGTGTGCTTGAGCCAGTTTTCGTCGTCCCGTTCGGGATGGTCTTCGCGCCAGTGAGCTCCCCGGCTCTCGGTCCGCGCCAGCGCGGAGGTCAGGATCGCCTCGCCGAGCGCGAGAAGGTGCCCGAGTTCGAGGGCGTCGATCAGATCGGTATTGAAGCGGCCCCCCCGGTTGTCTATCGAGACGGCGCGGTACCTTTCCTCGAGAGCCCGGATGGTTTCCAGTGCTTTTTTAAGCGTAGCCTCGCGGCGAAACACCGAACACTCGGCGGTCATCGTCTCCTGGAGCTCCCGCCTGATGGCCCCCGGCTTCTCGCCGGTTGTGTTTTCCATTATCCGCCGAATCCTCTCCGCTGTTTCGCGCTCAGCGCCGGGGATCGGGTCGGCCCAGGGCAGTCTCTTCAGCTCCTCCGCGATGTGCCGCCCGGCCCTTCTGCCGAAAACGACGAGGTCCAGCAGCGAATTGCAGCCGAGCCGGTTCGCCCCGTGCAGCGAGAGGCACGAGCACTCGCCCGCGGCATAGAGTCCCGGAACGGGGGTGTGGTGGATGTCGAGCACCTGGCCGTTTGTATTTGCAGGAACGCCGCCCATCATGTAGTGGCACGTGGGCGCGGTGGGGACGAGGTCGGTCGCCGCGTTCAGGCCCAGGTAGATCTTGATGAAAGATGTGATATCCGAGAGCCTTTCGGCGAGCTTCTTTTCGCCCAGGTGCGTGAGGTCGAGATGGACGTAGTCGCGGCCGCCGATCCCCCTGCCCTCGCGGATTTCCGTAAAGATCGCGCGGGACACCATGTCCCTTGGCGCAAGGTCCTTGATGGTCGGGGCGTAGCGTTCCATGAACCGCTCGCCCTCGCCGTTTCGCAGGACCCCGCCCTCGCCCCGCGCCGCCTCGCTTATGAGAACGCCGAGCCCGTAGATCCCCGTCGGGTGAAACTGGACGAATTCCATGTCTTGGAGCGGAATTCCGAGCTTGTAGGCGAGGTTGAGACCGTCGCCGGTGCTGGCGAACGCATTCGAGGTAACCTTGAATACCTTCCCGTAGCCGCCCGTTGCGAGAAGCACCACCCGGCCCTGGAAGAAATGAAGTTCGCCGGTCGCCAGTTCGTATGCGATCAGCCCCGCGACCTGCCCGCCCTGGATCACGAGGTCCAGAACGTGAAACTCGGGGTAGATTTTGATCCCCCGCCGCACTGCCTCGAAGTAGAGCGTATCCATCATGACCCGCCCGCTCCGGTCGGCCGCGTAACAGGCGCGCTTTACGGGGGCCTTCCCGAAATCGCGCGTGTGCCCGCCGAAATTGCGTTGCGCGATCTTGCCCTCGGGCGTGCGGTTAAACGGCACCCCCATGTGTTCGAGTTCGTAGACCGCGCGGATGGCGTCCTCGGCAAGGATTTGCGCCACATCCTGGTCGGTCAGGTAATCGCCGCCTTTGACAGTGTCGTACATATGCCATTCCCAGGAATCCGGCTCCTCGTTGCCGAGCGCCGCGGCAATCCCCCCCTGCGCCGCCCCGGAATGCGAGCGCGTGGGGTAAACCTTGCTGAAAAGAGCGACGTCGGTCTTGCCCGCCACCTCCGTTGCGGCCCGCAGCCCGGCAAGCCCCGCGCCAACGATCAGAACATCGTGCTTAAAAACCATCGGGGGTCTCCTCGTTTAGAATTAGTGGTTGAGGGATTGAGGGATTGAGGGATTGAGGGATTGAGGGATTGAGGGATTGAGGGATTGAGGGATTAAGGGATTAAGGGATTAAGGGATTAAGGGATTAAGTCCTAAGTTGAGCGACTCTGCGATGGTCACGTCCGGATCGTCATTCCGGCGGAAGCCGGAATCCAGCGGAGCCGCCCCGTCATCGGACGGGTTTTGAACGAGGATGAAACTTCATTGGCCTCATGAAGATTCATAAGAGGACCCTTGGTTCACCCCCTGGATGCCGGCTTTCGCCGGCATGACGCGCTTTCTCCTCGTTCCCACGCAATTAGGGCTGTTGCCCAAATACATGTTCACGCGTGCGACAATTGATCTGGACGTAAGTTCCCCTCCCTTCGATGGGAGGGGTTAGGGTAGGGTGTTGAATTTTCAAGTACTTACGACCCCCTCCCCCAGCCCCTCCCGCCAAGGGAGGGGAGACCTCTACCCTGTTTTGGCCACATCCGTCGCAACTTTTGCATTTGGGCGACAGCCCCTCCCGCGTGGGAACGAGAAATCCCTCAATTCCTCAACTCCTCAACTCCTCAACTCCTCAATTCCTCAATCCCTCAACTCCTCAATCCCTCAACTCCTCAATCCCTCAACTCCTCAATCCCTCAATCCCTCAATCCCTCAATCCCTCAATTCTTCAATCCCTCAATCCCTCAATCCCTCAATCCCTCAACTCCTCAATTCTTCAATCCCTCAATCCCTCAATCCCTCAATCCCTCAATCCTTCAATCCTTCAATCCTTCAATCCTTCAATCCCTCAATCCCTCAATTCCTCAATTCTTCAATCCCTCAATTCCTCAACTCCTCAATCCCTACTTCCTGCTCTCCACCGGTTCATAGGTGCAGCCGATCAGGCCGCAGTAGTGGCCGACGTATTCGGCTTCGGGCCTGTAGAGGGCCGGTTTTTCCTGGGCTTCGGCGAATTTTTCTTCGATGACGTGCGAGCACCATCCCGAAACTCTCGATACGGCAAAAACCGGCGTCATGATGTCGACCGGAATTCCCATCAGGGTGTAGACCGAACCACTGTAGAAATCCACGTTGGTCTTGATGCCGGACTTGCCGCGCGCTTCGAATTCCTTGTATGCCGCCTCTTCGATGGCGGTAAGATATTCGTACCAGTTTTCATGGCCGTTCTTCTTGCCGAGCCGCCTGGACATCTCCTTGAGGATTGTGGACCTGGGATCGATGGTCTTATAGACCGCATGCCCCAATCCCATTATCTTTTCGCCTTTTTCAATCTTGTTCCGGACCCACTGGGCGATTTCCTCTGTGGACTTCACCTCGGATTCGACCTGGAGCAGCATCTGCATGACACGGGCGTTCGCCCCGCCGTGCAGGCTGCCCGAAAGGGCGCCCACTCCGGCCGCCACCCCCGCGTACATGTGCGCCTTGGTCGAAACAACCTCGCGGCACGCAAAGGTCGAGGCGTTGAAGGTATGGTCGGCGTGCAGGACCAGGCAAACGTCGAAATCCTTTGCAGTTTCCCTGTCCGGCTTTTTCCCCGTAAGCTGCCAGAGAAAATTTGCCGCGTGCGACAGCCCGCTATCGGGCGGGAGCGGTTTTTCTCCGCTTCGTATTCTGTGCCATGCGGCGATCACCGCCGGGACGCGCGCAATCAGCCGAACGGCCTTGCGGACGTTCGCCTCCCTCGACTCGTCGTTCAAGTCGGGGTCGGCCATGGCGAGCATCGGGACGGCGGCCTGGAGGACATCCATCGGGTCGGCCCGCTTCGGGAGCTTTTCCATGGCCTCGAGGATGAACGCCGGAACGTCGCGGGCCTGCGCCACCTGCCTCTCGAAGCGCTCGATTTCGCCTTCCCCGGGCAAATGCCCGTTCAGGAGCAGGAAGGCCGTCTCGAGAAACGAGGACCGCTCCGCCAGTTCCTCGATCCGGTATCCCCGGTAAATCAAAATCCCGTTCTCACCGTCGATGTAGCTTATCTTGGTATCGGCCACGGTAACGCCCCTCAAGCCGATGTTCTTGACGCGAACTGGTGTATCGGTCGCCATATTGCTCCTCCGGTCTATGCGATTCCCGCTTTGACAAAGTTAAGAGCGCCGCCCGCCACGAGCTGCCGCCGCATTCTTGCGGATACCTTGAGAGAAACGGTGATGGTCTTGCCGTCGATCCGCACCGGCATTTCGGCGTCCCCACGTTCGACATGGCGCCGGATGTCGTCGAAGATCATCCGGGACCCGGCCCGGATAGAGTCATAGTCATCGGGGCGCTGGAAGACCAGGGGCAGAATCCCGTAATTGCAAAGGTTTGCCATGTGTATCCTGGCAAAACTCTTCGCGATGACCGCCCGCACCCCCAGGTATCGCGGCGCGAGGGCCGCATGCTCGCGGCTCGACCCCTGCCCGTAGTTTTCTCCGCCGATTACGGCGACAGGACCCTTCTGCTCGCATTTCAGGTAAAATTCCGGGTCTACTTGCGAAAAAACAAAGCGGCTGATTGCGGGAATATTGGACCTGAGCGGCAGTATCATGTTGCCGGCGGGCATGATGGCATCCGTCGAGATGTTGTCGCCGACCACGAGAACGACCTCGGTTTCCAGCGATTCCGGAAGGGCCTCGAAGGAGGGCAGCGGGGCGATGTTCGGGCCCCGGACGATCTCCGTTTTCCTCAGTTCCTCGCTCGGCCTTATAAGGGAAGCTTCGTCCACGATGTATTTCTCGGGGTCCTTTATCCTGGGGTACTCCATCTCGCTTCCGAGGTCGCGGGGGTCGGTTATCACCCCTTTGAGGGCGGCGGCGGCAACGGTTTCCGGCGAACAGAGATAGACCTGGTCGTCCTTTGTCCCCGATCTGCCCGGAAAGTTCCGCGGCATCGTCCGCAGGCTCACCTGGCCCGTCCCCGGCGCCTGCCCCATCCCGATGCAGCCCAGGCACCCCGGCTCGTGGATGCGCCCGCCCGCCCGCACAAGCGACAGCCATCCACCCCGGGCGGCGATATTTTCTATTACCTGCCGGCTTCCCGGATTTACATGAAACGACGTCCAGGGCGACGCGTGCCGGCCCTCGACGATCCTTGCGACCACCATCAAGTCGCGGAAAGAAGAGTTGACGCTGCTGCCCACTATTACCTGGTCGACTTTGACGCCAGCCACCTCGCGCACCGTGACGACGTTTCCCGGCGAACTGGGCTTTGCGATCAGGGGTTCGACCCTGGATAGATCGATTTCGTCGTGCTCGTCGTATTCGGCCCCCGCGTCGGCGGATAATTCCACCCAAGCCCCTCCCCTGCCCTGGGCTTCGAGGTAGGTCCGCGTATTCTCATCCGAGGGGAAGATCGATGTGGTGGCCCCGAGTTCGGTGCCCATGTTGCCGATAGTCTCCCTGTCGGTTGCGGACAGGCTCTTTACACCCGGACCGTAGTATTCGACGATTTTGCCGATACACCCCTTCACGCCGTGGCGCCTGAGCATCTCGAGGATCACGTCCTTTGCGCTCACCCAGTCGGGGAGTTCACCCGTGAGCTTCACCCCCAGGACGACGGGGCACGGAATGTAATAGGGATAACCCGCCATGGCCAACGCCACATCCAGCCCGCCCGCCCCCATGCCCAGGACCGAGACGCCCCCCGCTCCCGGCGTGTGGCTGTCCGAGCCGAGCAGGGTCTTTCCGGGGATTCCGAACCTTTCCATGTGGACCTGATGCGACACGCCGTTTCCCGCCGGGCTGAAGTGGAGCCCGTAGCGCGCGGCCGCGGTCTGGAGATAACGGTGGTCGTCCGCGTTTTTGTTGTCGGTTTGAAGTATATTGTGGTCCACGTACTGCACGGCGAGTTCGGCCTTTATGCCTTCGACGCCCATGGCTTCGAACCCGAGCATGGCCATCGTTCCGGTGGCATCCTGGAGCAGGATCTGGTCGATCGTGATGCCGATCTCCTCACCGGGCTTGCAACGTCCATCCACCAGATGGGCTTCGAGTATCTTTTGCGTAAGATTTTTCGGCACAGTTGTCTCCTGTCAATGAAGCGCGCTCTTTCTTTTCCCGGGGGCTTGCACCCGCATCAGGCCCGCTGACGGGCGGGCGGGCGGAAATGTCGCAGGAAGCGAGAAACTTTTCTGAATAACCCGATGGCGCGGGCAACCGAGAGCCTGGCGCATCCCGCCTCCGAGAATTGTTCCCCGGCGGTAATATGCCTGGAAATGGTCCGTTTAACACACAAAACCTAAGGTTGTGGCCTTGCAATGTCAATTATGCGAAAGGTACGGGCGCAAAAGGAAAAGCGAGACCGGATGCGGGGTGTTGGATGCTGGATAATAGATATCGGATGTTGGATAACGGATGATCGGCGCCAAACCCTGAGGATGAGGGTTTGAAAGTCTGGATCCATTTTGCGGCTTAGAACTTGTCCGTCAATGACCCGTCCAACTGTGAGCACAGCCTTGCGGGCTGCTGCCCACTCACATACGACAGGTTATCGATGCAACCGCGGTTCGGCTCGGATCGTCAAAACCGTCATTCCCGCGGCGCTTTTGGGCGGGAATCCAGTGTATTTTCGGCCCTTTGCGCAATGCAAGACACTGGATTCCCGCCCAAAAGCGCTGCGGGAATGACGATCCGCAGATCCTGAGATACATGCGGACCGCCTGGAATTCTGAGCTGTGCCACTGGGCAATAGCTCCAAAAATCGCTTTACGGGTTATTTACGGACAAGCTCTTGATGTCTTGTAATACCTTAATGAATATAAACAGTTTCACTAATAACATTTCGGCTTGCCCCGGTGGAATCGCAGGGATACGGCGTCGGGAACCAGCCATCCGGGACCCGCCCGACGGCTCAAAATCAAAAGGGACCGCCCCACAACAGCAGGGCGGTCCCTTTTGATTCAATATTGAAAGCAGAGGAGATATCGGCCTTATTTGATCTTTTCGCCGAGGGTCTTGCCGGCTTTGAATTTCACCACCTTGGAAGCGGGGATGTTGATCTTCTCGCCGGTCCGGGGATTGCGGCCTTCACGAGCAGATCGCGACCCGATGCTGAAAGTCCCGAAGCCTACCAGCGTTATCTTGTCGCCCTGGGAAAGGGCGTCGGAAACAGCCGAAACAAAGCCGTCAACAGCCTTTTCCGCCTGGGATTTGGTGATCCCGCTTGCGCCTGCAATCTTTGCAACCAATTCCGCCTTCGTCATTTCTTTCCTCCTCGAAAAAAATAAAGTTAAATATCCCCTCCTGAACAACTAATTCGACATTCCGAAACGCTTTCTCTCACCCCCTCTCGGAAACATCGCCCCTGCTTGCATTTTTGAAACACAGCGATCCTCTTTCCGGAGATAGCCCTTTCCCGGATAAGAGGCCCCGGGGCAGCCCCGTTCAGGCCCCGAAGGAACCGACAGTCATTTTTATAATCAGACGGCTGGCCTTGTCCATAAAAATCCACACGCCGATTCGAGAAAAGCATCTATACTTGAGCGAGGACAATATTTCCTGCACGCACAAAGCGCAAGGGAAATTTTTAATCCCGCCCGATTTTGTCGGGCAGTTGCTTTTTGAGGGGTGGCGTTTTATAAAAGAACATGGAGGTCTATCCAAAGGGTGGTTTTCAATAACAACTCTTCACAAGGAGGCCGTCATGACGATTCGAGTGTTAATTGAAAGGACAGTTGAACCGGGTCAGGAGGCAAAGCTCCAGCAGATCATGACCCAATCCCGGGTAAGGGCGATGAAGGCCAAGGGCTACATCTCCGGCGAGACCCTGAGGGCCCTTGACAATCCGAGCCAATTCCTGGTGATCAGCAACTGGAACAGCGTGGAAGACTGGAAAGCATGGGAAAAGAACCCCGAACGCGCCAAGATCCAGGAAGACTTGGCTCCCCTGCTTCGCGGCAAGGAGAAATGCACTGTCTTCACCCATTTCTAACTGCTTCTCGGGCCCTCCTACCGCTCCAAAACTCCGGTTTTGCTGGGGCCGCAATCCGATCATTTTGTTGTGCTTGAAGTCTTATGGCGCCCATCAATAATCGGCGCCGAAAATCCCGTATTCCCGAACACCGGGACGGGGACGCACTCGCTCCCCGTCCTTTCGTTTATTCCATTCCCCTCTGCACCTTATAGACGCCCCTCTCGTTTCTGAGGGCGGCCATGACGCGCTGAAGATGCTTCGAGTCACGGACCTCGATGCGCAACCGGCACATGCTCGACCTGTCGGCCTGGTTTTCCACCTGGAGATTGATGACGTTGACATCCATCTGGCCGAGCACTCCGTTCAGGGCCGCAAGCATTCCCTTCTCTCCCGAATGGATGATGCGGATGTCCACGGGGAAAAGCTGTTCCTTTCCCGAATCCCACAGGACCTCGATAATTCTGCTCGCATCCCCCCGGTCGACGTTCTTGCACGTGAGCTTGTGAGCGGTTATCCCCCGCCCGCGGGTGATGTATCCAAGGATCGGCTCCCCCGGCACGGGATTGCAGCAATGGGCCATGCGGATCAGGACATCCTCGACCCCTTGGACCTTGACCCCTTCCCTCTTCGCGTGCGGGGCCCTGCGTTTTTCGACGAGGATCTCGTCCTTGCGGTGCTCCTCCTCGGCCGGGATCGAGGTCAGCTTGCCGACCACCTGGTAGGCGGTGACCTTGTGGAAGCCGATGGCGGCAAGGAGGTCGTCAACGCTTCGCAGCGAGAAGGCCTTGGCGGCGTCGGCGAGTTCCTGCGAGTTCAGGTAATTATTGAAATTGAGGCCCTTCTTCCTGAATTCCCGCTCGCAGATTTCCCGGCCCAGGGCGATCGAACGCTCTCTTTCCTCGGTCTTGAACCAGTGCTTGATCCGGCTGATCGCCTTGCTCGATTTGACCTGCTTGAGCCAGTCCTTGCTGGGCCGGTGATTCGTGGCGGTGAGGATCTCGACGGTGTCCCCGTTCTGGAGTTCGTTGCGCAACGGCACGAGCTTGCCGTTCACCCTCGCCCCCACGCACCGGTGGCCGACCTCGGTGTGCACCTCGTAGGCGAAATCCACGGGCGTGGCCCCCTTGGGAAATGCCTTCACCTCTCCGTTCGGCGTGAAGACATAGACCTCATCGGGATAAAAATCCACCTTGACGGCTTCGATGAAAGCCTTGGGATCGCTCCAGTCCTTGCTGAGCTCCATCAACTGCCGGAGCCACGAAAACTGCTGCGTCTCCTGCCGGTCGACCTCGGCGGCCTGCCGTCCTTCCTTGTAGAGCCAGTGGGCGGCGATGCCCTCGTTCGCGACCCGGTCCATCGCCTCGGTGCGAATCTGGACTTCCATGCGTTCGCGGTGAGGACCGAGGACAGTGGTGTGCAGGGACTGGTACATGTTGGACTTGGGCTTGACGATGTAGTCCTTGAACCTTCCCTCAACGGGCTCCCATAACGCATGGACGAGGGCCAGGGTCTCGTAGCAGGACTTCACCGAATCAACGATTACCCGGAAGGCGATAAGATCGTATACGCGCGTGAGATCGAGGTTCTGGCGCTCCATCTTCTGGTAGACGCTGAACAGGTGCTTCGAGCGGCCGTAGATGCGGCCCCCGAGCCCGTATTCCGCCATCCGGGCCGTCAGGACCTCCTTTACCTCCTCCACGTAGAGACGCCGGTCCTCCTCGGTTTTCGCCAGCCCAGTCGAGATTTCCTCGTAGGCCTTCGGGTGGAGGCACCGGAAGGCCAGGTCCTCGAGTTCCTGCTTCATCCAGTCTATGCCCAGCCTGCCGGCCAGCGGAGCGTAGATGTCGATCGTCTCCTGGGCGATACTCTGCCCCGAACCGTCCTCACGGCACGCGGCGCCGCGGATGCCCTCCAGGCGGTCTGCAAGCTTTACGAGGACCACCCGGATGTCCTGGGAAATCGCGAGGATCATCTTCCGGATGTATTCGGCCTGGCGCTCCTTGCGGCTCCCGTAGGAAATCTGGGTGAGCCGGGTGACGCCCTGAACGATGCGCGCGACCTCGGGGCCGAACTGGTCTTCGAGTTCTTCCGAAGTGATGTACTTCTTTTCGAGGGAATCGTGGAGCAGTCCCGCCGCGATGCTTTCCTCATCCAGGCGCATTCTCGCGAGGATTCCCGCGGTGGACAGGGGATGGTTCAGGTAGGGCTCGTCGTAGGAAGGGTGTTTTCCGCGGTGGACCTTCGCGGTAAAAACATAGGCCTTCTCCAGAAGCAGGGCATTTGCCTTGGGATGGTATCCGAATACCTGGTCTAAGAGTTCAAAGAAGCGCACGATGCGTTCCAGTCCACATGTAGGCGTTTCAGCCCGGCCGTTGGCAATGCGCCGGACCGATAAATATCATGAATACCACAATAGATCTTCGAGTTCTTCCCTCGCTGCCGCGCGCGAGGGACTCTCGCCTCGTTCCCGCGCGGGAGGGACTCTTGCCTCGCTGCCGCGCGGGAGCGGGGGAACAATTGGTTGCAGAAATCTTTTATCATATTCCCAACTCGCTCCCGCGCGGGAGCGGGGAAACAAGAAAAAGGATTGCGGCTATCGCGGAAAATGATGCAAACACTCCGGCACCCTGTGGGAGCGGCTTGCAGCCGCGATGTGCGTGCCGACGCAACGGGCCCGCGGGCCGAACCCGGGGGTGTCGCCGCGGCGCCCCGCATCCTCCGCCATGGAACGCCCATCGCGGCTACAAGCCGCTCCCACAGCTATTCTCCCGGATGCGGCACAAACCCGGATGCATTCGAGATGGTCGTCCCGTGCTCTTCCGGCGGTCCGGGCGGGGATCAACGGGCCGTTGCTCAAATGCAAAAGTTACGACAGGTATGGCCAAAACAGGGCGGAGGTCTCCCCTCCCTTGGCGGGAGGGG
>JBAQYM010000152.1:0-19495 GCA_049300095.1 Syntrophobacteraceae bacterium | reverse complement strand
TATACCGCTTTGCTGTCTCCCAAAGTTCGCTCGTTCCCAAGCTCCAGCTTGGGAACCCAGCGAACACTCGCGGACTAGGACATAAAGGTCAACCATAAAACGGTATATTAGTAGATTCCAAGCCCCTTACTTCTTGGATTGACGCCTGACACGGATACTTCAACTTATGTTTCTTTCTGCGCCCTCTGCGTCTCCGCAGTGAACGGTTACGCGAAATTTTGTGCATCGGAAAATTGAAATCGGCCGGCATTAAACGCTATAATCCAGCGATTATTATCCTCTTTCGCGCTCCACCCTCAATTGTGAGGCATTATTATGCCCGGAATCAATCTCGAAGAGCTGATCGTCCAGCAAAAGAATTTGAAGAACATCCTCGATAATCTCATGGAGGGCATAATCGCCCACGACATGGGGCGGCGCATCCTTTTTTTCAACCGCGCGGCGGAAAAGATCACCGGCTATTCGCGCGAAGAGGTGATGGGGCGCGACTGCCACCTGGTGTTCGGGAGCCCGTTTTGCGGGGCGAAATGTTCTTTTTGCGGCCAGGCGCCCGACGATCTGGCCCACCACACCTATACCGTCAACGCCACCACCAGGACCGGCGAGACGCGCCACATCGAAATGTCGGTAACGGGCATGCACGATGAGGCGGGCTACTTCGTGGGGGTGCTCGCCGCTTTCCGTGACCTTACCGACATGATAAGCCTGCGGCTAAGGCTCGGGGAACTCACGAGCTTTTCGGGGATCGTGGGCCGTGACAGCAAGATTGTCGATGTCTTCGAACAGATAAGGAACCTTGCCTCAACCGACTACGCCGTGCACATTACGGGCGAGACGGGCACCGGGAAGGAACTGGTCGCAAACGCCATCCACAACGAGAGCCCTCGGGCGGGCGGCCCGTTCGTTCCGGTAAACTGCGGCGCCCTGCCCGAAGGGCTGCTCGAAAGCGAGCTTTTCGGCCACGTAAAGGGGGCCTTTTCGGGCGCGATCCGCGACAAGAAGGGCCGGTTCGAGCTGGCCCACGGCGGGACGATATTTCTCGACGAAGTGTCCGAGCTTCCCCGGCACATGCAGGTGAAGCTTCTGCGCGTGCTCCAGGAGGGGAAGTTCGAGCGCGTGGGGGGCGAGAAGACCATTTCGGTCGACGTCCGCGTGATCAGCGCAACCAACAGGGACCTGCGGCGCGAGATGGAAAAGGGCGCATTCCGAGAGGACCTCTACTACCGCCTGAACGTGGTCCCGATGCGCATACCGGCGCTTCGCGAACGCAAGAACGACATCCCGCTCCTGGCGTCTCATTTCCTCAAACTGGCCGCAAAGGGCGGGAAAAAGCCCGCCACGCTTTCCCGTGAAGCGCTGTCGCACCTGATGGACTATCCCTGGCCGGGAAACGTTCGCGAGCTGCAAAATGCCATTCATTTCGGCCTCGTCAAGTCCCGCTCCGGCTCGATCCACCCCGAGCACCTTCCGTTCGAGCTGCGCAAAATGACGTGCATTCCATCCAAACCCGGCCCGGAATGCCGCCTCGCGCGGGACGCCGTGACCGAGGCCCTCGCCCGGGCCGGCGGAAACCGCTCCAGGGCCGCCAAACTTCTCGGCGTCGGCCGCGCCACCCTCTACCGCTTTCTCGAAAAAAATCCGGATGTCGCGTAGACGTGTAGTCTTGTTGTCGCGTTGCGGGTTGCGGTGGGATGCTGGATGCTGGATAGACGCGGGGTGCGAGTGGCCGGGTGCGGTAAAGTAGCGCTGTCTCACGAGACAGTTTTGTCTCAAGTTACATCCTGATACACATTTATCCCCAATCCGGTTCATTTACCACTACTGCGTTATGATTCTCGTTCCCATGCTCCCGCGTGGGAATGCAGACAGGGAGTTCAATCCTCCACTGTCTCCTCCGGTATGCGTTCCCACGCGGGAGGGGCTGTTGCCCAAAGAAATATTCAAGCTGCGCGACTATTGAGTTGGACGTGAGTCCCCCTCCCCGCGATGGGAGGGGGTTAGGGGAGGGTGTCGAATTTTCAAATACTTACGACCCCCTCCCCCAGCCCCTCCCGCCAAGGGAGGGGAGACCTCTGCCCCGTTTTGGCCACACCTGTCGCAACTTTTGCATTTGGGCAACAGCCCCGGGAACATGGGAACGAGGAAGAATCGCGGCTGCAAGCCGCTCCCACGGAGTGGTTTTTAACCGCCGCGCCTCGGTCTCCCATCCCTTTGCGAAGGGTTTGGGGGAGAGGGTCATGGAGTCCCGCCTAATCAGTTGACTGTCTCACCGATTGTCTCAAATTCCCCTGCCCATCCGCTGCCGCTCCACGCCTTCTCCAACGTAACATTCCGCAATAACTTGATAAATAAATTATCCATCTATTACTTCCCTCCTGGCACAAACCTTGCCATTTAGCTCCCGCAATACCGTTTCGGGGAGTTGCTGATGAAACAATGCGACGAAATTCTTGAAAGGACCTTGCGCCTGGCCGACTTGATGGCCGATGTCGCGGACCTGGGCGACGGCGCCAGGGAAGATGTTGGGTGCGGGGTGCTGTACGGGTTTTTGAGGGACTCGGCCTTCAAGCTCAGAAAAATGGCCGAGGAGGAGAAAGAGGCCCATGCCAGGAAGTCCCGGGCGGGCGAAAAAAGGACCCGGACACCGGTGCATGCCGCGGGTGCGGGTCAGGGTTCGAAAATTGGCGGAAGATCTGGTGCGGTTAAAAAATAATCGGAGGGAAAGGAAAGATCATGGAAAACAAGACCGAACGAAATCTGCTTGAAGCATTTGCGGGCGAATCCCAGGCGAACAGAAAGTATCTCGCTTTTGCGAAACAGGCGGAAAAAGACGGCTACAAGCAGGTTGCAAAGCTTTTCAGGGCTGCGGCCGAGGCCGAAACCGTGCACGCGCACGCGCACCTGAGAGCGCTTGGTACAATCGGTTCGACCGCCGAGAACCTCCAGGCGGCAATCGACGGGGAAACCTACGAGTTTATGCAGATGTATCCGGATATGATCAAAGCGGCGAAAGAAGAGCAAAACACGGCGGCGCAGCGCAGCTTTGCCTATGCCAACGCCGTGGAGTCCATTCACGCCACCCTCTACCGGAAGGCCCTCGAAAACATGGACGGTATTGAGGAAACCGACTATCACGTCTGCTCGGTCTGCGGCTACACGTGCGCACATGATGCGCCCGGCAGTTGCCCTGTCTGCGGTTCGGCCAAGACGGCCTTCTTCAAGGTGGATTAACGGAGCGATCCCCGGATCTGACTACTTTCCAAAGGAAAATGACGTGGCTCAGCGAACTGAGGTTTATATGTGCGACACGTGCGGGGACATGGTCGAAGTGGTGCACGATGGACCCGGAGCGATGGTGTGCTGCGGCAGGGCAATGAAACTTCTTGCCGAGAATACGACTGGCGCGGCGCGGGAAAAGCCCGCGCCGATGATGGAATCAATGAGCGATGGAGTAAAGGTCATTGTGGGGACCACCCCGCACCCCACGGAAGAAAAACCTTTTATCGAGTGGATCGAACTGAGCGTCGGCGACTGTACATACAGGCGCTATCTCAGACCCGGCGACCCGCCGGAAGCGTTTTTCCCGGTGAACCCCGCGCCGTCGGTTTGCGTAAGGGAGTATTGCACGCTGCACGGCCTCTGGAAAGTCTAAGCCGAGTGATTATAAATGGTTATCAAGCCGATCCAGCTCACCGTACGCCTCCCTCACCGGGGGGCGTACAAACTTACATGCAATCCGCATTTTTAATATTCAGCGCAATTGTCCGGAATAATCGGAATCAAACGTAGAGATGAAAAGGAGAGAGCTTCATGGATACCCTGATGCTTTCAAGACTCCAGTTTGCGGCGGCAACATTTTTCCATTTCCTGTTCGTGCCGCTCACCCTCGGGCTTTCCATCCTGATAGCGATCATGGAGACCAAATACGTCAGGACGGGCGAAGAGGAGTACAGGGACATGGCCCGGTTCTGGGGAAAGATTTTTCTCATCAATTTCGCCATCGGGGTGGTTACCGGGATCACCCTTGAATTTCAGTTCGGGACGAACTGGTCGCGCTACTCGGAATACGTGGGGGACATTTTCGGTTCGCTGCTGGCGATCGAAGCGACGGTGTCCTTTTTCCTGGAATCCACGTTTATCGCCGTGTGGGCTTTCGGGTGGAAGCGCCTCACGCCCAAGGCGCATGCCGTGACGATCTGGCTCGTGGCCCTGGCCGCCAACGTCTCGGCGTTCTGGATTCTCATCGCCAATTCCTGGATGCAGCACCCGGTGGGATATACCATCCGAAACGGCCGGGCCGAGCTGACCGACCTCGTGGCCATAATCACCCAGCCCTTCGCCTGGCACACGATTGTCCACACCTTGTCCGCCGCCTATATCCTCGCGGGGTTTTTCGTGATGGGGATCAGCGCCTGGCACCTGCTCAGGAAACAGCACGTCCAGTTCTTTACGAAGTCGCTGCGGCTGGCGCTCTCGATGGCCCTGATTTTCTCGATCGTCGAGGTCGTCCAGGGGCACATGCACGGCTCGGAAGTCGCCAGGACGCAGCCGACCAAGCTCGCGGCCATGGAATCGTTCTGGGAAACACAAAAGAACGCCCCCCAGTATCTGTTTGTTGTGCCCGATCCGCAAAACGAGCGCAACACGGTCGAGTTCGGCGCGATTCCGGGCATGCTCAGTTGGTTGGCCTACCATGACACCAACGCGGAGGTGAAGGGCCTGAAAGACTTTCCGGTCTCCGAGCGGCCGCCCGTGATGCTCCCCTTCATCTCGTTTAGAACGATGATGGCGCTCGGTTTCTTCTTCCTTTTCCTGACGGTCTTCGCGTGGTCGCGGCGAGACAGGCTGATCGAAAGCCCCCTTCTGCTCAAGACCTTTATCTATTCCATCCCCTTGCCCTACATCGCCTGCCAGTTGGGCTGGGCGCTTGCCGAGGTGGGGCGGCAGCCCTGGGTCGTCTACGGCGTGATGAGGACCGAGCATGCCGTGTCGCCCATCGCGGCCTCACAGGTTGCGATTTCTCTTGCCGCCTTTATCGGCGTCTACACTTTCCTGGGTTTTGCGGCTTTCTACCTGATCGCGACCCATGCCCGCAAAGGGCCTGAACTCGAACCGGCGCCGGGCGGCGCGGCGGATACGGAGGTTGGATATGCTTGAGACGATCTGGTTTGCACTCTGGGGAATTCTCTGGGCCGGCTACTTCGTCCTGGACGGCTTCGATCTCGGAATTGGCGCCCTGATGCCCTTCGTCGCCAGGGACGAAGCCGACCGGCGCGCGGTCTACAACAGCATGGGGCCTTACTGGAACGGAAACGAGGTATGGCTGATAACGGCCGGCGGGGTCACCTTCGCCGCCTTCCCGAAGACCTACGCGGTGATGTTTTCCAGCCTCTATTCCGCGCTCCTCCTGATCCTTTTCGCCCTCATCATGCGCGGGGTCGCCATGGAGTTCCGGTCGAAATTCGCGGGCGACGGCTGGAAGAAGTTCTGGGACGCCTGCCTCTGGATCGGTAATTTCGCCCCGGCGCTCCTGTTCGGCGTTGCCTTCGCCAACCTTTTTAAGGGGATCCTGATCGACGGGCAGGGGGTCTACCACGGGAGCCTGTTTTCGCTGCTGAACGGCTACGGGCTGATGGGAGGAGTCCTGTTCGTCCTCATGTTCCTGGTCCACGGGTCGCTGTGGCTCGCGATCAAGTCCGAGGGGCCTCTCAGGGAGCGGGCGGGCCGGTATGCCGCCCTTCTCTGGACGGTCCTCGCGGCCATGGCCGTGGTATTTCTCATCGCCACCAAGTTCAGCACGAAGCTCTGGGACAATTACCTGCAAACTCCCGCCCTGGCCGTGATCCCCCTGGCAGCCGTGGCGGCGCTGTTCACGATCCGCCTCCACATCGCCAGGTCCCAGTGGTGGAAGGCCTGGTTTTCCTCGGCCGTCTTCATCATCATGGTGGTCCTTTTCGGCGTCACCGGGCTCTATCCCAACCTGCTGATATCGAGCATCGACCCGGCCTTCAGCCTCACCGCATTCAACTCGTCATCGAGCCCGCTCACCCTCAAGATCATGCTCGGCGTCGCCCTGACCTTCGTCCCGGTTGTGATCGGCTACCAGTTCTGGGCCTACAGGCTGTTCGCCAAAGAGCCGGCGGGAGCAGTGAAGAGTGAAGGGTGAGGAGTGAGGAGTGAGTCGGTCACCTCGTTCGTAGGGGAGGGGTTGATCCCCTCCCGGACCGCCCATCGAAGGAACTATTGTAAATCCAGCAACTTGCCATAAGAACATGCGAAAGCCCGCTCCCTCGATGATGAGGTTGCGGGCTTCGTGATTTTGCAGGTCTTGTCGGATTTCTCTCGGCTGAAGCGCAATGCCTTTCGCGTAAACCCGACCGCCGACCGCCGACGTGGGGCAGGCTGGAAGGGGCTGTTGCCCAACTCCATTGCGGTCAAACCGTAATGCACTCATGGTTAGGTCCGGGACCCCAGGACCGTCATTCCCGCAGTGTTTTTGGGCGGGAATCCAATGTCTTTCCAGGCGGCTGCAAAAACAAAGACGCTGGATTCCCGCCCAAAAACGCTACGGGAATGACGGTTTTAGAGTCCGCCGCCCGGACCTCAAGTATAACAATTCGCAGTACTTTGACTTGGGCAACAGCCCGGGAAAGCCTGCCCCACGGGGATGGCCGTCCCTATTTTTCGCGCTTGACGCTTTCGATCACCACTGGTTTTGCCGGTACGTCCTGGAACATGCCGACACGGGTGGTCGGGACTTTCTTAATTTTGTCAACGACGTCCATTCCTTCGATCACCTTGCCGAAAACGGCGTATCCGTACCCCGCCGGCGACTTGTCCCTGTGATTGAGAAATTCGTTGTCCTTGACGTTGATGAAAAACTGGGCGGTCGCGCTGTCAACCACGTTGGTCCGCGCCATGGCGAGCGTGCCGACTGCGTTTTTAAGGTCTGCGGAGGCCTCGTTCTTGATTTGGGCATGGGTCGGCTTCTGTTGCATGTCCGGGGTGAACCCTCCGCCCTGAATCATGAAGTTGTCGATTACCCGGTGGAAGATCGTGCCGTCAAAAAAACCTTCGTCCACGTACTCGAGGAAGTTCTTGACGGTCCCCGGGGCCTTGTCGGCCCAGAGTTCGATACGGATGGCCCCTTCCGAGGTCTTCATGAGCACCACCGGGTTCTTGGGCTGGTCTTTGGCCTCTCCCTCGGCTGCCCAGAGGCTGTTTTGCACCATCAGGGCGCAACAGGAAGCCAGCATCAACAAAAGCGCTTTGTCCAGCATGTTTCGACGACTCCTTTCAAATGATGTTGTGGTTGCGGCGCGATGCCCGACGCTCCGCGCTTTCATCCCCCCGCCTGGGACCCGGCACGAGCTGTCCGGTATCGAGGCGGAAAGTTGACTTTCGGCGCGCCCTCCTACATACTCGAATTGCGGGTCAAATACGATAGAATTGAAGGTAATGAACGCGCGCGTTCCCATTATCGGGTCATCACGATACGGTTAAAAAAAAATTTAATGACAAAAGATCGCGGCACAAGGGGCGGGAAAGAGGATAGTGTCCCGGCGGCGGCCGAGAAGTTTGCGCCGGGGGCCGGGATTTGCGATATCCGCGAGTACGGAAACGGCAACATAAACGATACCTTCCTGGTAAGCCTGGGATCGGGCGCGGAGCGACACTTCATCCTCCAGCGCGTGAACCGTCGGATATTTCGCCGTCCCGCACTGGTCATGCGAAATCTCCGCACGCTTGGCGCGCACGTCCAAAAACGCCTCGAAAATCTTCCCGCCGGCCGCGGCGGACGCTTCGAAATCCCCCGCGTTCTTCTCACACGGGACCTACGGGACCACTGGATCGGCCCCGGCAGGTCTTTCTGGCGCGCGATGAGCTTCATCGAGGGCGCGCGGTCCTTCGACACCGTGCGGGACCTCGACCACGCCGAAGAAGTGGGGCGAGCGCTCGGAACGTTTCACGCCCTGGTGAGCGACCTGCCCTCCGACACCCTTGCCGACACCCTCGAAGGGTTCCACGTCACCCCGCTCTATCTCCAAAGATATGACGAGGTCACGGGGACGGCAGTACGCCTCGCCGCGTCCCCCGAGGTCCGCCGCTGCGTGGATTTCGTGAGCGCGCGCAGAGATCTGGCGGGGGTCCTTGAGGATGCGAGGTCTCGGGGCGTGCTGCGCCTTCAGCCGATCCACGGAGACCCGAAATCCAATAACATCCTGCTCGACACCACGACGCGGCGGGCCGTCGCCATCGTGGACCTCGACACCGTAAAACCCGGCCTCGTCCACTACGACATCGGAGACTGCCTGCGCTCGGCGTGCAATCCCCTCGGAGAAGAAACCGGGGACTGGGAGGCGGTCGGCTTCGATCCGGACTTGTGCCGGGCTGTCCTGCGGGGGTATTTTTCGGCCGCGAGGAGCTTTCTCACGCGCAAGGACCGTGAGTACATCTTCGATGCGGTCCGCCTGATAGCCTTCGAGCTGGGTCTGAGGTTCTTTACGGACCATTTGGAAGGGGACGTCTATTTCAAGACGCGGCGCGAGGGACAAAATCTTTCCAGGGCCCTCGTCCAGTTCAGGCTGGCGGAGAGCATCGAGTCCCGGGAAGGAGTCATACGGGAAATCATCGGGGAGATGGCGTGAGCCGCCGGAGCGCTCCCTGGATTAACGGGAAGATGGCATGAGCCGCCGGATTGCTGCCTGGATTAACGGGGAGATGGCATGGACCGCGGGATCGTTACCTTGAAACCTTTTCCCGGCACGGAGGTCCCGGACGGCCTTGGGGTCCGCTGCGACATCGGCCGGCGGGAAAACGTGCTGTCCGTCGCATTCGAGCTCCTCGGCACGAAGCCCGATGTCCTCGTCCCAGCGCCCGCTGCTGTGCCTTCGAGAAAGGACGGGCTATGGGAGAACACCTGCTTCGAGCTCTTTCTCGCCCCCCGCGATTCTCAAAGATATTGGGAGTTTAACCTCTCACCCTCGGGCGACTGGAACGTCTACCGGTTCGACGGGTACAGGGAAGGCATGCGGGAGGAGGAGGCGTATTCCTCTCTGCCGCTCGAAACGCGCCGCGAGGGGGACTCATTCGTGCTGTTGCTTGCAATCGACTTGGGCGGGCTCATCCGCGCCGATCTGGCCGTGGACGCCGCAATCAGCGCCGTCATAAGGCGCCGGGGCCAAGAAGTCTCCTATTGGGCGCTTGTGCATTGTGGACCGCGGCCGGACTTTCACAGGCGGGACGGGTTCACTATGGATCTCTGACAGGAATTTCCCTTGTGAGCGGCAACCGGAGAAGACGGCTGATTTTCGCCCAAAGGGACAAACAAGAAACTGACAAAAAACAGAAGAAGAAATAAACAGACGAAGAAACAAGCAGGGGAAGAAACAAACGAAAAAGACCCGCTCCGGCCTGGACCGGAACGGGTCTTTTTCTTTATAATCGCCTGCCGGGCGCCGATAAACGGCGGCTGATCCGGCAGCCGTAAGCCGGCGTTAATTCGCTGATAGCCAAAATCCGGAGGCTAAAAGCCAACTACCGTTCACGCAAAGCCTACTTCTTCAACTGCCCGGTAGCGGGAATCCCGCCCGTGGCCGCCTTCGACCAACTCGGGCGCAGGTAGATGAACCAGTACATCAGACCGACCATGAGAGCCCCGCCGATAATGTTGCCGATCGTTGCGGGGATCAGGTTCCGGGTGATGAAGTCGCCCCAGTTGAGGATGGCCCCGCCGTCTTTGAGCTTGCTGGCAACGGTTGCGAAGTAGGTCGGATCGAGATCTTTAATGAAAATAGCCGACGGGATGAAGTACATATTGGCCACGCAGTGCTCGAAGCCGCACGCAACGAATGCTGAGATGGGCGGCAGGATCACGAGGACTTTGTCCGCGTTGCTGCGGCTGCTCATACACATCCAGACCGCCATGCAGACTAGCGCGTTACAAAAGATGGCCAAGGCGACGCATGGAATGAAATCGAGGCTCGTTTTGGCCACACCGATATTGAGTGCCGCAAGGCCCACGGAGCCGCCCCCGAACTTATGCTGGCCTCCCAAAAAGACCATATAGGCGGTGAGGACCGAACCCACGAAGTTACCGATGTAGACGATCACCCAGTTGCGCAGCATCGCGCCGGTGGTCACTTTCTTGCCTACCCAGGCCATCGGAATGAGGCAGTTACCGGTGAAAAGTTCCGAGCCGCCGATTACGACCATGATCAGGCCCGTGGCGAACACGAGGCCTCCGGCCAGTCTCTGGAGGCCGTAGGGGACACCCGCCGCGGCCAATCCCGACCAGACGGTCGTTGCATAGTTTGCTCCCATCGCTATGAACGCGCCCGCGAGGATTGCGAGGGCGAACATCCTGTAAGCGCCCAGACCGGCTTTGGCAATGCCGATGTTTTCGGCCTTTACGGCGGTATCCTTGGGCATGAGAGCATCAATAGAGGGGGCACCGTTACTCATGAGAACTTCCTCCTGGTCAGTTTGAGAATCGAACTTGCTACAACTTCAATGAGAAATGCGGATGGACTGCAAGGACCCCTTGGTCGTTTGAAAAACCGGCCCTGCCGGGCGCGCTGCATGCTTGTGCGGGAACACCTCCTTATCATGAAAGAGTTTGCAGATGGCGTGAAATGCTTCACAAAATTTTACCCGGCCAACGGATCGTCCGGGCTGAGTATCCGTTAAAACACCCTAAAAAAGTTGATCCGGGGTGTCAAGAGAATTTTTTAACAAGGAGATCGCGCATCCTTCCCAAACGACTGTGCTTTCACCAGATATCTATTTGAATTTATTATTCTTTGTCACATTGGCGCATGGCAACGGACAAAAAACAAAAATAGCTCGCCGCGTTGCATCGCATGCTCGTCCGGAATTCTCCAACCCGCCCGGCTTTCGCAATCTTCTTGTTAGCGGACCCTATTGTTGGTAAAGTTTACCCGCTCCCCGGTCGAGTTGGTGTATCGTTCGACTTATCGGACCGCGCGCATTTCCATCTGGAGACAACATGTCCAAGAATGAAACCAGGACAGGTCAACCCCCCCCGCCCGAGGACGGCCCCACTTCGCAGGAGCTGACGGCGAGCATCTACCGAAGAGTGAGGGAGAAGAAGGAAAGCTACACGCGCTACAATTTCGAACGTTCGCAGGAAGAAGCGTTCGCGACCTTCTTTGACCTGGCGCAGGAATTTACGACAATCGAGAGCATGTACCAGATCTGCGTGGCGGTCCCGAAGGAATTTTTCGACCTGGAGAGCCGGCTCTATATAATAAATCCCAAGCGGTCGCGCCTGGAGTTGGTGTGCACCAGCAGGCGGGGACTCATCCCGCCCGCCGAACGCGATCTGCACGGTGTGAACCTCGTTGAAAACCCCGCCGAAACCGATGGCGCCTGGCTCTTTCCGATCCGCGGCAACGAGGCCCTCGCGAATATGCTCCCCCTCCTCGGCCAGAACCGCGTTTTGGGCGTTTTCGAGATATTTGCGGAAGCAAAACTGAGCGAGCGCAAGCATTTTTTCCTGGAAAAATTCAGCAACCGGATCGGGTACAATCTCCACCAGAAGCTTCTGGTCCAGCAAAACATCGACCACATCAAGTTCATAAACCAGTTGGTGTCCGACATAGAGCATAACGTCATCTCGCCCAATCTTTATTACAGGCTGTTTCTGATCCGCCTGAAGAAAATGATCGGAAGCTACGACGAGACGGCGAAGCTTATCGCAAAAATCGCGCGCGATTTGAACGGCGCCTCCTGCCAGGCATTCAAGGAATCCCTGCGGGGGGCCGCCACGACGCTCAAGGGGATGAACGCCTCGCTGCGCACCGAATACGATGCGCTGTCAAAGCACTACGAGCACACGAGCCTGTTTCTCGAGACCCTTTTCCGCAAGGACCACTTCCAGAAGGGGACCTACGTCCTGAGAAAGCAGTCGTGCAACTTTCGCACGGAGATCATCGAGCCCTTGCTGGAGCGCTATTCGCCCCAGTATTCCAAACGGGGGATCACTGTGGACTACCGGCTCGAAAGCGTCCCGGACGAGCAGGTGACGCTTTTTGTGGACAAGGGCCTCATATCGCAGGTTTTCGACAACTTTTTTTCCAACGCGCTCAAGTATACCCACCAGATGATTGACCAGCACGGACACAAGGTGAAGCTGTTTTCCATAAACCGCCAGATCCTCGATAACTTTTTCGGGGACAACAAACCCGGGGTCCGGTTCAACTTCTTTACGACCGGCGCGCCGCTGAGTCCCGAAGAGGCGGACAGGATATTCGAGGAAGGCTATCGGACCGGGGGCGGCGCCGAGGCTGGAACGGGCCACGGCCTGCACTTCGTGCAAAACGTGGTGGAAATCCATGGCGGAGAGGTGGGCTGCGAGCCTCAGGTGTTCGGAAATCAGATCTATTTCATACTGCCGTTCAAGGCGTAGAGATCGAGGCTTCGGGCTTCGGGCCGTCCGAATGAACATTGATGCGCCACACCGAGCCGCGTGGCCGCGAAAGGGGCGTGGCGAGCGCGTGTCTCCCCCCCAGCCCCATAAGCGCTAACTTAAGATTTTGTCCGGACGGCGTGGAACCAGGTGATCGTGCCCTGAAGGGGCTCCATATCTCAGCCCAGGGTCAGCGAGAGCGCCACCCTGGGCTGAGATATGGAGCCCCGCTGGGGCAAAAACCAAAAGCCACATCAAAGTTAGCGCTTATGCCCCCCAGCCCCCACTTTTTTGAAGAGCATCATCTGATACTTTGTCGTACGCCGCCAAAACGTCGGTTCCCGCAAGAAAAGCGTCGGCCTCCCCGCCGATCCGGCGTCTGCCCACGTCCAAGGTCGCGGATGCATTAAGTGACCGTAACGTAATAACTTTTACATTTCATGAAGGTTCGATGTATCGCGCGGTATCGCGTGGGATGGGTGGAGCGCCCCGCGCAACCCATCGCCTCGGGAGTGCGTGATGGGTTATGCGGGGCGCTCCACCCATCCTACGAACTGCCGTCCGATGAACCCCCACGCGCCCGCCCTGGCAGGCTGGAAAGCCCGCCCCACGTCCAAGGTCGCCGGATGCATCAGGCTGACCATACTGAAGGCCCGAGCGATAAGCTCCTTACATTGACGGCCGTGGGCGTTTGCCGGACTCCCTGCTTGACCCGGACTCCATTTCGGGTTACCTTTTCAGCCGTTATGCATAAATCGGATCCTTCCCGGCATTGATTTTGCTCCCCTTGGGGATGGCGCGTCGGTCGGACCCCGGCGGTCTCATCCCCTGGAAATCCCCCCGGAGCGTCAAAAAACCCGGAAGACCCTTTCCCGGCCGATGTCGGCCGTAGTTTGAAGTAGCTTAATCTTGATGTGGTGGTTATAATATCGATGTTTGTCGCGGGATTAAGCAAAATCTCTGTTCAATAAGGAACGAGCCACCGATATTCTTAGTAAGTCGCACTATGTTTTAACAGGCGTGGTCCCAAGGAGGAATTATGGCTAGAAAGCGTGACGACCGAGGCGGCGAGCTGAGATGCTCCTTTTGCGGCAAGAGCCAGGACGAAGTAAAGAAGCTCATTGCCGGACCTACGGTATATATTTGCGACGAGTGCGTCGAACTCTGCAATGACATCATCGCCGAGGAGTACGAAAGAGAGGGCGCCGCGCGGGCCACGCAAATCCCCAAGCCGGCCGAGATCAAGACCGTGCTCGACCAGTATGTCATCGGTCAGGAACGGGCGAAGAAAATCCTCTCGGTGGCCGTCCACAACCACTATAAGAGAATCGAGCTGAAGATCGACAAGAACGATGTCGAGCTTCAGAAGAGCAACATCCTGATGATCGGGCCGACCGGGTCCGGGAAGACCCTGCTCGCGCAGACCCTTGCCCGCATTCTCAATGTTCCGTTTACCATTGCCGACGCCACCACGCTCACCGAGGCGGGCTACGTCGGCGAGGACGTGGAAAACATCCTGGTAAGCCTCATCCAGGCGGCCGACTACGATATCGAAAAGGCTTCGCGCGGAATCGTCTATATCGACGAAATTGACAAGATCGCCAAGAAGTCGGACAGCCCCTCGATCACCCGCGACGTGTCGGGCGAGGGGGTCCAGCAGGCGCTGCTCAAGATCCTCGAAGGGACCATCGCCAACGTCCCCCCCAAGGGCGGCCGGAAGCATCCGCAGCAGGAGTTCATCAAGATCGACACGACCAACATTCTTTTCATCTGCGGCGGCGCTTTCAACTACCTCGAGACTATCATCCAGAGCCGCATAGGCGTAAAGGGCATGGGATTCGGCGCGGAAATCCGGAGCAAGGACGAAAAGAGCATCGGCGAAATTCTGCGCCATGTGCAGCCGGAAGACCTGCTCAAGTTCGGGATGATTCCAGAGTTCGTCGGGCGTCTGCCGGTTATCGCCACCCTGTACGAACTCACCGAAGATGAGTTGGTGAGCATTCTCACCGAGCCGAAGAACGCCCTGGTGAAGCAGTACAAGAAGCTCTTCGAGCTGGAAAACGTCCGGCTGCGCTTTACCGACGGCGTCCTCAGGGCAATCGCCAAGGAAGCCATCAGGCGAAAGTCCGGAGCGCGGGGACTGCGGTCCATCATGGAAAACATCATGCTGGACATCATGTACGATCTGCCGTCGCACCCCGAAATCCAGGAATGCATTTTGAACGAGGATGTGGTCACCAAGAACAGTCAGCCCCTGCTTCTGTATCGGGGGCAAGACCAGGAGTCCGCATAGCCTTATATTATACATAACGGAGATATCTCTTCCCGGCGGAAGAGGGGCCGCGCGGGTGTTCGCGGCTTGAATATCGAATTTCCGTGCGGCGCCCCGCCGCGGGTTCGAGTGCCGAGGCGAGGGGGTATGGGGAATTCATCTCACCCAGGAGAACAACCGGTCTCATGTTCAAATTGACGCGCAATAAAGATGGCCAGCAAGCCAATACCTTCACGATGCCTCTTTTGCCCCTGAGAGACATTGTTGTCTTCCCGTCGATGGTCGTGCCTCTTTTCGTCGGGCGGGACAAGTCCGTGAACGCCCTGGAAAAGGCGATGGGATCGGACAAGAAGATTTTTCTCGCGGCACAGACCAAGGCAAAAACCGACACGCCGGGCGAATCGGACATTTACCGGCTGGGCACGGTTGCAAATATTTTGCAGATACTGCGGCTTCCGGACGGGACTGTAAAGGTCCTGGTCGAAGGCGACCACCGGGCGAGAATCCTCAGCTTCGTTCCGCACCCCGAGCATTTCCTGGTGCAACTGGAAGGGCTCGAGGAAAAAGCGGAAGACTCGATCGAGGTCGAAGCGCTCAGCCGCGGGGTGAGGGCTTCCTTCGAAACGTATTCGAAACACAACAAGAAGATCACCCAGGAAATTCTGGACGCGGTGGCGGCGGTCGATAATGCGTCGAGGCTCGCCGACACGGTCTCGTCCTACATGCCCTTCAAGCTCGATACCAAGCAGAAGCTGCTCGAAACCCTGAACCCGATGCAGCGCCTCGAGAAGCTTTTCGGCCATATCCGCTCGGAGATCGAAATCATTCAGACCGAAGAGCGCATCAAGGGCCGGGTCAAAAAGCAGATGGAAAAGACCCAGCGCGAGTATTACCTGAACGAGCAGATGCGCGCCATCCAAAAGGAAATGGGCGAAAAGGACGACTTCAAGACCGAACTTGAAGATATAGAAAAGCGAATCAAGCGCAAGAAACTCTCCCAGGAAGCCGCCGCGAAGGTGCGCGCCGAGTTCAAGAAGCTCAAGCTGATGTCGCCGATGAGCGCCGAGGCCACGGTGGTGCGCAACTACATCGACTGGATCCTGTTGCTTCCCTGGTTCGAGAAGACCAAGGACAAGCTCGATATAGACGAATCCACCCGCATCCTCGACGAAGACCACTACGCGCTGGAAAAGCCCAAGGAGAGGATCATCGAATACCTTGCGGTGCAGGCGCTGGTAAAGAAAATCAAGGGCCCGATCCTGTGCTTCGTGGGACCTCCGGGGGTTGGCAAGACCTCGCTTGCGCGCTCGATCGCCCGGTCGATGAACCGCAACTTCATCCGCCTCTCCCTTGGCGGCGTGCGCGACGAGGCCGAAATTCGCGGCCACAGAAGGACCTATATCGGCGCCATGCCCGGCAAGATCATTCAGAGCCTCAAGAAGGTGAAGAGCAACAATCCCGTGTTCTGCCTGGACGAGATCGACAAGATGAGCATGGATTTTCGCGGGGACCCCTCCGCCGCCCTGCTCGAAGTGCTCGATCCGGAACAGAACTTCGCCTTCAACGACCATTATCTCGATCTGGACTACGACCTCTCCGAGGTCTTCTTCATAACGACGGCCAATACGCTCCACTCGATTCCGCCGCCGCTTCGAGACAGGATGGAGATCATCCACCTGGCGGGCTACACCGAGTACGACAAGCTCAATATCGCCAGGAACTACCTGATCAAGAAGCAGTGCAAGGCAAACGGCATCAGCGCCGATAACGTGGAGTTCTCCGACGAGATGCTGCTCTACATCACCCGCCATTACACCAAGGAGGCGGGTGTGAGAAACCTCGAGCGCGAAATCGCCACGGTGTGCCGCAAAGTGGCCAAGGAAGTCGTTCGCAACGGCCCCGAGGCCAGGGTGGTGCTCACCGAGGAAACCGTCCAGGAATTCCTCGGCATACCGAAATTCCGCTACGGCCGGGCCGAGGAAAAAGACGAGATCGGCCTTTCGATGGGCCTTGCCTGGACCGAGTTCGGGGGCGACATCCTGGGGATTGAAACCGTGGTCATGCCCGGCAAGGGCAAGGTGACCATCACGGGAAAGCTCGGCGAAGTGATGCAGGAATCCGCCCAGGCGGCCCTGAGCTACGTGCGCTCGCGCGCAAAGCAGCTCGGGCTCGAACCCGATTTCCACCAGAGCGTCGACATCCACGTCCACGTTCCGGAAGGGGCGATCCCCAAAGACGGCCCGTCGGCCGGCATCACGATGGCAACCTCGATCGTCTCCGCCCTGGGAA
The DNA here is from genome assembly GCA_049300095.1 of Syntrophobacteraceae bacterium. Taxonomy (GTDB): domain Bacteria; phylum Desulfobacterota; class Syntrophobacteria; order Syntrophobacterales; family Syntrophobacteraceae; genus SbD1. The sequence continues at coordinate 2,504 of JBAQYM010000152.1, read as the reverse complement.
AAATCCCCGTGCGGGCCGATGTCGCCATGACCGGCGAGATCACCCTCAGGGGCCGCGTGCTCCCGATCGGAGGGCTCAAGGAAAAAATCCTTGCCGCCCACCGCGCGCTGATCAAGACCGTGCTCGTGCCCAGGGACAACGCGAAGGACCTCAAGGAGATCCCGGCCAAGATTCTCGAAGAGATCAATATCGAACTGGTCGAACATATGGACGACGTGCTGCGGCTGGCCCTGGCCCTCAAGGAAGGCGACCTGCTCCTGAAAGAACCCGAAGTCCCGGCCGCCGCCCCGGTTATCTTCGAGCCCAAGGAACCCCCGGTCGAAGAAATCCGCGCCCATTAGGCTTCATGGTATGGTCGCCAGGTTATAATAGTCCGATATCCCCCCCTTCCCTGAAGGGGGATTTTTCTTTTACGAAGACGGACTTGTGGGGATTTGCGGTGCCGCGCGGGAGCGGACAAATCCCGCTTGACATTTTCCGGCCGTTTCGCCATAATGTGTAACTTCAGGCCGCAAGGGGCAGAAACGCCTGTCCCGGGGCAGTATGAGGGCGGATAGCTCAGCTGGGAGAGCATCGGCCTTACAAGCCGGGGGTCACAGGTTCGAGCCCTGTTCCGCCTACCAAGTCAGTTTATTATCGGGGTCGTAGTTAAGTTGGTTATAACGCCGGCCTGTCACGCCGGAGGCCGTGGGTTCAAGTCCCATCGACCCCGCCAGTTTAAATGCCCCAATTTCAAGGGGTTACATAGAAAGCCAGGGGGTAGTTCCTCTGGCTTTCGCCTTTAGTGGGGTACGCTGTGGGGTACGGGCCTCTGTGAATACGCTCCCAGCCTAGTGAATCACGTGTGGGATATTCTCGTCCAACATTTCTAACGTGAACGGCATCTCAAAATCGCCATGCCCGGTTTCCGTGATTTCGGGAAGCCTGGGCGGGTTGCATTGCGGATTAGCCGGGCCTTGCGGTCTTTGTGCCGCCTTAAACCTGCCTTCCAGGGTCTTCAAAGCGTTCCTTGCCTGCCCCGTGCTGCGAATATACCTTTCAGTCGTCGCAAGCTTCCGGTGTCTTAAAATCTCCTGGATAGCTTTCATAGGCACGCCTTCACTGGCAAGTAAGGTGGCGGTCAATCCCCGGATTCCATGACACCCGAAGGGCTTTACCTTTGCTATTCTGCAAAGTTCCTGGGGGAAGTCACGGTTTTCAGTATAGGGTTTGCCCTTATGCCGCCCAACGCTTTGGGTAAAAACATACTCGCCCTCGGATCGCTGGCGGTGCTCCAAGAGCATAGCGGCCAGTTCGTCGGTTAAGGGTATCCAGTCTTTTCTGGCCGAGCCGTCCTTGGTCTTCCGGGTCTTAAGAGCGATCTCTCGCGCCTCAAAATTTACGTCTTCCCATCTGAGGCCGAACACCTCTCCCCTTCGCCCCGCCGTATGCAAGAACGTGGCAAGTATCGCCCGATCTTGCCCTTGTGCCTGGGCGAACACCTTCCAGAAGTCATCTTCGGGCGGAACGTAATGACCCTGAACGGCATCCATCGGGAACTTTTCCACCACCAAAAAAGGATTGGGGGCCGGAAAGCCCATGTACTTGATGCCGTGGTTCCAGCCCGCCGCCAAGTTCTTTATCACCTTATTATTGACTACATAGCCTCCGCGTTTTTTGAATTGGGCCTGGCAGTATGCAAGCGCCGAGGCGGGGGTGAAGTCGGTAACAAGGCTATGGGGGCCAATGAGCTTGTGTTGCAGAAAGCGCTTGAATTCACAGCGCTTTTCCGAGAAGACCTTCTTGTTGAACCTCTCTGAGTGCTCCAGATACCGCGTTGCCCACTCAATTAAGGAGGCCGTAGGGGTCGCTGATTGCTTCGGCGGATTGACCAACTCGTCTTTTGCCTGCCGTTCCCATTCGACGGCTTCTCGCTTTGTCTGAAAGGATTGTTTCCGCCTGACTCCCTTCCATTGAACTTGCCCAATCCATATCACTTTCCCGTTCCGAGTTTCCTTGTACGGCATGGTGTCCTCGTATCGTATCGCTTATCAGTTTTTCAAAGAACAGCGTGCGGCTTGAGATTCTGACACCGCCGTACCTGTCGGGATAGCGCAAAACGGTAGACTCCGCAACCTCAAACAGCTCGGCCACCTCTTCCGGACTCCATTTCCGGCCAAGCTCCAAGGGGTATGGCCTGGGCTGCGCTTCTATAGTGACGTGCTCGTGCAAACTTTTCCTCCAAAAATAGAAAAGCCCCTGAAAAAATCAGGAACATAATGACTTGCAAATCGGAATGGGCCGATAAAGGCCATCCGTTGAATCTTTGCCATCGGGGCAGGTCTCTAATTCCACTTCTAATTCATAAGAGCATTAATTATCCAAGGCCAAGCAACTATGGAACGTATTCGGGTCGGGTTTTGCTCCATAGCGAGCAGGGCCGACTCCAGATGATCCACCAAGGCGCGGTGACTGTCGAAGACCCGGTTATGGAACCATTTTTCCCGCACTTCATCCCAAAGATG
>JBAQYM010000151.1:0-6662 GCA_049300095.1 Syntrophobacteraceae bacterium | reverse complement strand
TGCCCTTCCGGCAGTCCGGGCGGGGATCAACCCCGCCCCTACGGATTTCAACGGAACCTGACGTTATCGTTCAAGCGTAGGGGCGGGGTTGATCCCCGCCCGGACTGCCGGAGTCGAGATATCTTTCAATAACCCCTTATGCCGGCAAAAGCCATGGGGCCAGGCATGCGGCGTTTTGGGCAGATCACAGGACAAATATACGTCACACGCCGGGATTTTGATTCGCCCGTTATGTTCAAAACCGTAATTTTCGATTATAAATAAAAGCTATGAATTTCTTCGGGATCGGGGACGATATGGCGACCACTCGGGATAAGGAAAAGGCGGCCGCAAAGAAGGGCCCGGCACAAAAAAAGTCTCAGGCGCTCGCCGCAGACGGTAAAGGGCCGGCCGAGAAAAAACAATACGAAATTGATATTTTCCGAGGGTGGTGCAAGTCCTGCGGCATCTGCGCGGCTTTTTGCCCAAAGGAGTGCATTCACCTCGACGAGGAAGGATCTCCCGTGGTCAGCGATTCCGGGCGATGCACCGGGTGCGGGTGGTGCGAGCTGCACTGCCCGGACTTTGCCGTCAGCATTCGGAGGACGGATGACAGAGGACGGATGACGGATGACGGATGACGGTGGACAGAGGACGGTGGACAGAGGACGGAAGGCGGATAACGGAGGACAGAGGACAGTAGGCGGAAGTGGGACGGCGGAAGAGAGAAGGCAGAGGACGGAAGACGGGAATCGGAGGACGGAGAACTTGACTGCTAAAAGACCCCTGGGACGGCAGGTGCTCCTGCAGGGAAACGAGGCGATCGTCGAGGGCGCTCTTGCGGCCGGCTGCCGTTTTTTTGCCGGCTACCCCATCACGCCGGCAACCGAGATCAGCGAAGTGATGTCCTACCGCCTGCCCGCCGTGGACGGGACGTTTATCCAGATGGAGGACGAGATCGCGAGCCTGGGCGCGGTGGTGGGGGCATCCCTTGCCGGGGTGAAGTCGATGACCGCGACGAGCGGCCCCGGGTTTTCGCTCATGCAGGAAAATCTCGGGTATGCGTGCGTGGCCGAAGTGCCCTGCGTAATAGTAAACGTCATGCGCGGCGGCCCGAGCACCGGGCTTCCCACCAACGTCAGCCAGGGCGACGTGATGCAGGCGAGGTGGGGGACCCACGGCGATCACCCCATAATCGTGCTCGCCGCATCGACCACCCAGGACTGCTTCAGCCTCACCGTGAGGGCCTTTAATCTGTCCGAGAAGTACCGCACGCCCGTCATATTGCTGGCCGACGAGGTGGTGGCGCATACGCGCGAAAAGATCTACCTGCCCCATCCCGAGGAGGTCGAGGTGATCGACCGGATTCGGCCCAACATGCCCCCGGACTGGTACATCCCCTTCGAGGACAACAGCCGCGGGGTGCCTCCGATGAGCGCTTTCGGAGACGGCTACCGCTACCACGTGACGGGGCTCATCCACGACGTTCGCGGGTTCCCGACGCAGCGCCCCGACGAGATCGTCGCGTTTATGAACCGGATCTTCCGCAAGATCAACCAGCACTTTTTCGACATCCAGCAGATCGCCGAGGAAACGACCGAGGACGCGGAGGTGCTCGTGATCGCCTACGGGTCGGTTTCTCGCTCGGCGCGGCGGGCCGTGCGGGAGGCGAGGGAGCGCGGGGTGAAGGCGGGGCTCGTGCAACTCATCTCGTTGTGGCCCTTTCCGAGGCAGGCCGTCGAGCCGATCCTTCGGCGCGTGCGGGCCGCGCTTGTCCCCGAACTCAACATGGGGCAGATGTCCCGCGAGATAAAAAGAATCAACCAGGGGCAGACCAGGGTCGAGACCCTGAACCGTATCGACGGGAACCTGTTCACCCCGAACGAAATCCTTACGCGCCTGTTGCGGATGTGAGCGCGGCGAATCGAGGCAGAAAATGGCTGAGGCAACCAGGCTGATCCACAAGTATTTGCGGCACGACAAGAAGTTTCCGCACGTCTGGTGTCCCGGGTGCGGGAACGGCATCCTGCTCGGCTCGCTCATCCGCGCCATCGACCGCACGGGAATCGAAAAAGACGACATCGTGATCGTATCAGGCATCGGGTGTTCGGGACGGCTGTCCGTCTACGTGGATTTCAACACCATGCACACCACGCACGGGCGGGCGCTCACCTTCGCAACCGGGATCAAGCTCGCGAACCCCAAGCTCAACGTGATCGTCATCATGGGCGACGGCGATGCGACGGCAATCGGCGGAAACCATTTCATCCACGCGGCGCGCCGCAATTTGAACCTCACCGCCATCGTGGTCAACAACAACATATACGGCATGACGGGCGGGCAGTACTCGCCCACGACCCCTTACGGGGCGCTGGCGACGACCGCGCTCTACGGAAACATCGAACACGCCTTCTCGATAGCCGAACTCGCGGTCATGGCCGGGGCGGGCATGGTGTCGCGGGGGACCGTCTATCACGCGACGATGCTCGACGACCTGATCGAAAAGGCCATTTTGAAGCGCGGCTTTGCGGTCGTGGAAGTGATCAGCCATTGCCACACCCAATACGGCAGGCGCAACCGCATGGGAGGCGCCGTGGACATGCTCAGGTGGCAAAAAAACTCGGCCGTGCGCGCCGAGAAGGCCCAGTCCATGACGGAAGAGGAACTCAGGGGCAAATTCACCATCGGGGTCCTTGCGGACCGCGACCTGCCCGTATATACCCAGGAATACAACAAGGTGCGCGAAGCGGCCAGGGCGATGATGAGCGCGGGCAAGTAGCGGAGGAAAAGCATTCACCGCAGAGCACGCAGAGTGCGCAGAGGAAAAGCAGAGGAAAAAAATTGGAAGAAACACGGACGGCCACTTATTTTCTTTTGTTTTCTCCTTCTTTGCCTCTTTGCCTCTGCGCTCTCTGCGTGCTCTGCGGTGAATGCTTTTAGCTGATTGGAGACGGCCGGATGGAAAGATATGAAATTCGCCTGAGCGGGTCGGGGGGGCAGGGCCTGATATTTGCCGGCATCATCCTTGCCGAGGCGGCCGGCATTCACGACGGGAAATACGTCTGCCAGACGCAGAGCTACGGGCCGGAGGCGCGCGGGGGGGCGAGCAAATCCGAGGTCGTGATAAGCGAGCGGGAAATCGATTATCCCAAAGCCATCAAGCCCGATTTGCTGCTCGCGATGAACCAGAAGTCCTGCGACGCCTACTTTTTCGACCTCAAGCCGCGGGGGACCCTGGTTGTCGACTCGACTCACGTCAGGCAGCTTCCCACGACCAGGGTGATAGCCATCCCGTTTACGCATCTTGCCAGGGAAAAGCTCGGGAAAGAAATGGGGGCCAATATAATCGCGCTGGGGGCGATCGCCGTCCTGTCCGGGGTCGTGTCGCTCAACAGCCTCGACGCGGCCGTCATGAACAGGGTGCCGAAGGGCACGGAAGATTACAACAGGAAGGCCCTCGAACTCGGCATCGAGGCTGCCAGGAACGCCATGAAAGAGAAAGCGGAAATAGACGAATATGCGGATTCTTCTGACCAATGACGATGGGATATTTGCCAAAGGTATAGAAACTCTCTACGTGGCGCTTGCCGGGGAGCACGAAGTCACGGTCGTGGCCCCCGAGACCGAGCAGAGCGCCGTCGGGCACGCCATCACGTGGCTGAGTCCCCTGCGCGTGAATATGGTGAAGCGAAACGGCACCTTCTTCGGATACGCCCTGACGGGGACGCCCGCCGACTGCGTCAAGATCGCGATAAACGAACTCCTCGACCCGCCCCCTCAGATGGTGGTCTCGGGGATAAACCTGGGCGCAAACGTGGGCGTAAACGTCATTTATTCGGGGACCGTGTCGGCCGCGACCGAGGGCGCCCTTCTCGGAGTGCCCTCAATCGCCGTCTCCATCGATTCCTTCATGCCGGTGGACTTTAGCGCCGCAACCGGGTTCATCACGCGGCTGGTGGCAATGGTTGCAAAGAACGGCCTGCCCCCCGGCATTTCCCTCAACGTGAACATCCCCAACCTTCCCGCCTCCGAGGTGCGCGGCGTGCGCGTGACCCGGCAGGGCAACATGAAATGCCTCGAAAGATACGACAAGCGGACGGACCCCCGCGACAACACCTATTACTGGCTCTGCAACTCAGCCATCGAATCCGACCCGGACCCCGACGCCGACTCGACCGTCCTGGCCGCCGGCTACATCTCGGTCACCCCGATCCAGCATGATCTTACCAACTACCCGATGCTGGAGAGGCTGAAGAACTGGGAATTCTGACCGGGACGGTAAAAAAAGCATTCACCGCGGAGCACGCAGAGGGCGCAGAGAAACAACGGAGAAAAAGAAAGGGAGGAAATCTGAGGCAGTGAATTGCCGTCTGTATTTCCTCCCATGTTTTTTTCTCAGCTTTTTCTCTGCGTCCTCCGCGGTGAATGCTTTTGCCGTTTGGCCGCGGCCGTGAGAATGCCCTGTGCCTCAAAGGGCGATTTCTTTCATCTGATAGCCGTCCGGCACATCGTCCATGGCCATGAGCAGGTAGGCATCCTTGATGTTCGCCTCAAGCTCTTCAAGCGTTTCCCCCTGGGTCATTATTTCGGGGTGCTCCAGCAGCTTGCCGAGCCAGAATTTATCGCTTTTCCAGTAGACCAAGATTAGACGCCGCTTCATTTTTCCCCCGCTCCTCCATTGCATTACTTTATACCACTTGGTTCTCGGACATTAAACAATGTCATTTCGAGCGCCAGCGAGAAATCTTGTCCGGGCCAAACCAGATTCCTCGCTAGCGCTCGGAATGACACTCGCGTGATGGCAACTTGGCATTAGATAAAGCACGCAGAGGGCGCAGAGAAACAACGGAGAAAAAGAAAGGGAGGAAATCTGAGGCAGTGAATTGCCGTCTGTATTTCCTCCCATGTTTTTTTCTCAGCTTTTTCTCTGCGTCCTCCGCGTCCTCCGCGGTGAATGCTTTTGCCGTTTGGCCGCGGCGGGCGGTTCAATACCTGAAGATCGCCGAAACTGCCGCCGATCCCGGTATCCTTGCCGCCTCGACCGGGTAGATCGTCCCGCCGTTCAGGAAGGTCTCGACGGTTGCAAGGTCGATGAGGTCTTCGTCTCCCGGGGCCGGTTCTTCATGCACTTCGACCGCGCCCGAAACCGGGTCGAACGTTCCCCATTTCCGGACGGTGGTGTCAACGAGCAGGGTGTCCACCCTGCCCTCGAAGGCCCCCTTCAATATCTTTTCGAGCCTGTCCGTGCACTGCCCGTTGCACGAGGTGTCCTCATAGCGCCGGATGGCCTCTTCACGCACTTTGCGAAAGTGGGGGCCGACGATTTCCACGCCCCGCCGGTGCAGTTCCTCGGGGGCCAACCCGTCGGGATTTCCCTCGATGGCCTCGGCCATGGTAGTGTGATACAGGTTCACATTTTTGAAGATCGGGAAAAGGTACTCCACCCCGGCAAAGATCAGGGGCGCCTTCTCGTCCCTTAGGTAAGGATGCAGGCTGTCCCTTAACCGCTGGAAATAATTGCGAAGATATTCCTTCTCGGTTTCAGCGCCGCCCCCGTGGCCGTGGAACATCGGGACCGAGGTCGCGCGAAACGTCAGCCGCGCTTCCGTCTCGTATCCGAGCGCTTCGTTCATGCTCTTCGGGACGCCCTCCAGTTCGACCTCGCTCACCCCGAATTCCGTACACTGGAACAGCCGCACCGATTTCCGGCTCACGGCGAGAATATAGAACCGGTTGCCCGCGTTGAGCAGCGGTACAAGCGGCTTGAAGTGGAAGCGTTTTCCGATGGAGAGCAGTTCCTGGAAATGAATGGGGGCCTGGTAGTACCTGAAAAAGCCGGGTGATGCGAAAATGCCCAGGCCGTCCGCCTGGCGGCGGGTAAAGAAGCCCTCCTTCATCAAGGCGAATGCGGGCGCCAGCAGTTCCCGCGCGCTGGTCGAACGCATTCCCCGCGCCAGCAGCTCCTTCTCGGCCCCGCGAAGCAGGTTGTCCAGCCGGATCGGGTCCTGTTCGATCTCCCTGCCGGCCCGGTGGGTGGGAAGAAATGCGGAAACGCAAAAATCGTCCCGCTTCTGCATGAGCTCCTTTATTTCGTCCCTGAGGATAAGATCCATAAGGCTCTCCTTTCAGGCGGGGATTTACATATTCACTGCAAATATCTGTGATGTTGCCGTATATAAAATAAGCATTCTCCGTATCGGCGAAGATGGTTTTTCCAGGGCCGGCGCTCGCATGGCGGCAAAACGGACGGCGGAGTGTGGGGGCGGCGGAGCGTGGGAAGGATGCAGGGCGGGAGCGGCGGAACGTGGGAAGGGCGAGGTGTGGGAAGGCGCAGGGTGTGGGAAGGACGCAGGGCGGGAGCGGCTTGGGACTAGTCCGTAAATGACTCGTTGGGCTGCGATCACAGCCCAACGGACTGCTACCCGATTCACATACGGACGAATTGCAATTCAACCGAAGTTCGGCTCGGGACGTCAAAACCGTCATTCCCTGTTTGAGTGCTTCTGGGCGGGAATCCAGAGTCTTGCTTTGCGCAACAGACCGAAAAGAGGCTGGATTCCCGCCCAGGAGCGCCGCGGGAATGACGATCCTTGGGTCCTGAGCGGAATGCGACTGCGATGTGGGAGCGGCTTGCAGCCGCGATATCCTGGATTTCGCTCGCCGGAGGCTGACTGGAATTTTCC
>JBAQYM010000150.1:0-7079 GCA_049300095.1 Syntrophobacteraceae bacterium | reverse complement strand
CGATATGCCATAGCCCCTCCTGTTCAAGGGCGAATATAGCACATAATGCTACGATATGCTTGAATAAAGCGCCAAATCCAGTCAAATTTCAGGACTCCAATTACGACACAGTCTCGAAAGCCGGTATCCTGCGGGTGCTCGGCGTTACCTGGATTCCGGCTTTCGCCGGAATGACTACACGACTTGACCCAACCCACATGACTCGATTCAGGAAAAGGTTCCCGCGACGCCCCTGGATTTCCCCCGCTTATTCGTCCGGGTTCAGCGGGACAAATATGTATTAACTTTTGCATGATTAGCTGGTAATAGTGAGGCCGATTTTGGCGCGGACAGCGGCGAAACGGAATATTTTTATGAATGTCGGCTACTTATCCGCGTGACGCGCAAGGTTTTTGCCGCTCAAATGCGCGGGAAAGATCCCGGCGGCGCCCATCGCTGTGGGGACCTCATTTCCAGCCTATCCGTGAAGGAGCATGGGGCTTTCATCGGATGGCAGGCTGGAAAGCCTGCCCCACGTTGATTCTGCCTTGGGCGAACGGTATTGCGGCAGATCCCCTCAACGGGCGGCTGCCCCGTCCGCCGGGCGGATGGCCGGATCCTAAACGGGCGACGGAGATTTGGGCAATGGGTTTGAAGGTGGGAATAGTAACCGAGTATTACTACCCGCTGCTCGGAGGGATTTCCGAAAACGTCCACAATACCGCCGTGCGCCTTCGGGACAGGGGCCACGACGTCAGGATAATCACGTCGAACCTCGACGGCGTTCAAGACGGATCGGCCCCGCCGGCGCCGATAATCAGGATCGGCCGCAGCGCATCCATCTACAGCAACGGCTCGGTTGCCAGGGTAACGGTGGGAAAGCACCTTATAAGCGAGCTCAAGGCGACCTTCGCGCGTGAAAAGTTCGACCTGCTCCACCTGCACTCGCCCCTCGTTCCGACCCTGCCGATGTTCGCCCAGTTTGCCGCCCCATGCCCGACCGTGGGCACCTTTCATACCTACTTCGACAGGAGCCTCTGGTATTCACTCCTCAAGAGCGCCGTTCAAAAGAAGCTTATCAACAGGCTGAGCGGCCAGATCGCGGTCTCGCAAAGCTGCATAGACGCCTTGAGCCCGTTCTTTAAAATAAACGCCAGGATCATCCCCAACGGCGTGAACACCTCGGAATTCAGCCCGGATGTCCCCGGGTTTCCCCAATTCGACGACGGGAAGAAGAACCTGCTGTTCCTGGGCAGGCTCGACCCCCGAAACGGGCTCTCGCTCATGATCAATGCTTTCGGCCTGATAAAGTCCAAATTTCCGGAAGCGCGGCTCATAATCGTCGGCGACGGCATGCTCAAAGAGTACTACAAGCGACGCCTTCCCGAGGGCTTGAAGAGTGACATCCACCTGGCCGGACCGGCGCTCGCCGAGCGCAACCGCTACTATTCGAGTTGCGACGTCTTTTGCTCGCCCGTCGAGAAGGCTTCCTTCGGGGTCACCCTGCTCGAAGCGATGGCCTCGGGCAAACCGATCGTGGCCACCGACAACCGCGGATACCGGGAGCTTCTCGGCCCGAAGGAAGGTTTTATCGTCCCGCCCGGCGACCCGAGAGCCTTTGCGCGCGCCGTCCTGAAGCTGCTCGAAGACCCTGACCTGAGGCGGGAAAAAGGCATGAACGGCAGGGCCAGGGCCCTGGCATTTTCGTGGGACACTGTCGTGGACTCCATAGCCGGATTTTACAAGGAAATCCTGAACGGTCCATGATCCTGAAAATCCTGGCAGCCATCACTTTCGTGTCCGCCCTGACGGCCCTTTTGGGCACGGAGTTCCTCGCTCGCATCTTGCCCTGCAAGAGTTTCGTGTTGTGTTTTGTCCCGGTATTCCTCGCGGTGGAAGCACTCCTTGCCGTTGCCGTCTTCGAGCGGCGCGCCCCAATCTTCGGTCCGATCTTCTGGAAAGGCGCACCCGGATTGAACCGGATCGCCCTGACCTTCGATGACGGTCCAAACGAGCCTTTTACCTCGCGGATAGCCGATATTTTAAAAGAAAAGCAAATCAGGGCGACCTTTTTCGTGGCGGGCCGCAACTGCGAGCGGTTTCCGGGAAGCGTGAAGCGGCTTGCCGAGGCGGGGCACGAGGTGGGAAACCACACGTGGTCCCACGAAGTCCTCCCGCTCAAAACGCCCGCCCGAATCCGCGAAGAGATTGCGAGGACATCCGCCCGGATCGAGGAGGAAACCGGGAAGAAGCCTTCGCTTTTCCGGGCCCCGCACGGGTGGAGAAATCCCTGGGTGAACCGGATCGCCCGTGAATGCGGCTGCGCGCCGGTTGCCTGGACCCTCGGGGTGTGGGATACCGATCTCCCCGGAGTGGAAACGATCGTCCGGCGCACGCTCGAAGGGGTGCGGGACGGCTGCGTGCTGCTGCTCCACGACGGGCGCGGCATCGAATGCGACGCCGACTCGGGCCAGCTCGTCCGGGCGCTTCCGGTCATTGTCGACGAGCTCGAGCGGCGCGGGTTTACCTTCGTCACCCTTTCCGAGATGATGCGGGCGGGGCCGCGATGAACTGGATGAAAGCCGCCCGCGTCTGGTCTTTTGCCCTTGTCGTGGCGATTTTCGCCGCCATGCTGGCCTATGCCGACCTCGACAAGGTCGCGGCGGCGTTTTCGGGGATAAAATGGCGGTGGGCGATCTGGGTCCCCATCCTCAATCTTGCAAATACGCTCGTCGAAGCGCTCAGGCTCGCGGTTATCCTTTTCCCAGTCAAAAAGAAGCTCACGGTCCGCAACTCTTTTAATTCCAGCCTGATCGGCATAATCGGAAACGTCCTGCTCCCGTTGCGGTTCGGGGACGGCGTGAGGGCGTACTATATCGCGAAGACGGAAAAGATCGGCCTTGCCGGCTCCCTTTCAGCCCTCATGCTCGACCGCGTGGCCGATTTCCTGGTCTTCTTTTTCCTTGTCGCGCTCACGGCGTTCCTCCACCCGTTCCCGCCGTCGGTGACAAAGATGGCGCTGGCCGCGGGCGCGATCTTTGCCGGGGCGGTCGCGGCAATTTTTGCGCTGGCCGGGATCGGACGCCGGATCGGCCGAAATCCGGCGGGAACAATCCGCCTCCGTATCGCCGACGAGGTGAACAAGTTCATGGGAGGGCTTGCAGCCATGCAAAACGCGGGGCTGCTTCTCCCGATCCTGCTTTTTTCCGCCCTGTCCTGGCTTTTGCGCGCGGCGATGATCTGGTGCATGTTCGAGGCGTTCGGGCTGGACCTGCCGATCATTGCGACCCCGATTACGCTCATTTTGCTCAATTTGGGAATCGCCGTCGTGAGCACGCCCGCAAACCTCGGCGGGTTCGAGCTGGCAACGGTCGGCGCCCTCAAGCTCTTTTCCGTCGACATCGCGCCCGGCCTCAGCTACGCCCTTGCGCTGCACGTAATCGAAGTCGTCCCGATGGTCGCTTTTGGAGTTGTCTTCCTCTGGTTCGAGGGATTTAAGACAAAAGAGGTCCTGAAATCGGTAAAGGAGATGCGGGACAAGCGGGAGGCCGGAGCGCCGGCAATCGGCGGAGCGCCGCTCGACGGGGGCGAGCCGATTCACCGGGATGGGCGGAGATAGGCCCCGTGGTTGGTAGGTTGCCCACCGTTCCGGGCGTTGGTGGGCAAAATAAACGGGGCTGTTGCCCAAATCCACGAAGGCGAAAAAACCGCGATAAAGGCCGATAGGGGACTCCCCTCCCGTCGCGGGGAGGGGGACCTCCGTCTTGCTCGGTCCTCGGCGGCCTCATCCTTGTTTGGGCAGCAGCCCGTAAGACCCTCGCCCACCTTACAAATCCATATGGAACATTAACGGATCGAAGGTCAAGCCTTCGCCTTGGGCCAGAGGACGCGAACGGTCGTGCCCGTTCCTTCACGGGAAACGATATCCAGGGCGCCGCCCGAGAGTTCCGCCCTTCTTTTCATGCTCCGCAGGCCCAGTCCGCTGTCCGGGTCGGTTTGAGACATCATGGCGCCGACATCGAAGCCGCGGCCGTCGTCCCTGATGGTGAGGCCGAGACCGGCATTTTCCATGGAAAGCGACAGCCAGGCATTGGCTGCGCGACTGTGGGAGGCTATGTTGCCCATCGCATCCTGAACGATCCGAAAGATCGTCAGTTTGAGGCCCTCGGGTATTTCATCCTCTTCGACCGCGAATTGCCTGTTCACGCGGATTTTGTTATTCGCGCCCTCGAATTCCCTGCAATACCAGCTCAACGTCGCCTTGACCCCCAGGTCGTCGAGGGTCGAGGGCCGCAACCGCGTATAAATCCCGCGAACATGCTCCACCGCTCCCTGGACGAGGGGAATGACCTGACGCAGGTCCTCGACGCTGTCCCCGTCCCCGGACATCCTGTTCATGATGGTTTCTATATTGTATTTGATGGCCGTAAGGACCTGGCCCAAATTGTCATGCAGCTCGGCCGCTATTTTCCTTCGTTCGTTTTCCTGGACCAGCAGGAGTTGCGAGGAGAGGTAATCGAGCTGCTTTTCCGATTCGCGGAGCGCGGTCTCGGATTTCTTCCTCTCGATGGCGTACCGGATCGTGCGTTCGAGCATGTGCTCGTTCAGTTCGCCCTTTTCCAGGAAATCCGCCGCCCCCAGCTTCATCGCCTCGACATCCACCTTGTAGTCGCCGTGGCCGGTCAGGATGATTATCGGAGGCTTATCGGCGCATTCCGACACGTCACGCAAAATCTCCGTCCCGGTCCTGCTCCCAAGGCGATAGTCCAGGAGGCAGACGTCGTATTTGCCGTCCCGGAGTTGCGCCAGGGCGTCCTTGTACGTCTCGACCCAGGTGGTCTTGTATCTTGCCGAAGCCACTTCCGCGAGAAGACCGCGGATGAGGACGCTGTCGTCTTCGTCGTCTTCGATCAGCAGCACTGTTATCACTACTTGGTCCGGTTCAGGCATCGGTTCTTTCCCGTGGGGGTCTCGCATTTTCCAGCCCGTACTTGCCCGTGTCTTTCACGAGGTCGAACAAAGCCTCGAAGCTAAACGGCCTTGTTACGTCGAAAAAGCCTCTTGCGCGAGAAGGCAATCGGCCCGGTTGTCATCAGCCGTCAAACCGGCGATGAGCCCCGGACCGCTCGTCGTTCGGGCAAGACCTCAAGGAGCGTGGTGAATATTTTATACAAATGATTGAATTCCGACTATCCAGCCTGAACCGCTATCCCATGGGGAGAGTGTCCGCTTAAGCTTAAGCCTGCGGGCGGGTACAGCAATACCTCTCGGCGACCTCTTTTTCAAGGACATTTCAATTTCTTTTCATACTTTTTCGGGGGGATTATTCTTTGACGGCGGACACCGCCAGGGGAGCAACCGGGAAGGAGTTCCCGGGGGAGATCCGCCGGAGATCCGCCGGAGTTCCGCCGCCATGCCCTTCGCTCTTTTAGTTCTCTTCGAGTCCCGCGTGCCCTTCGAGTCCTTCGCGGCAAAAAACGAAATGACCAACCACGAAGAACACGAAGGCACGAAGGAAGCGAGGGAGGCAAAAACAAAATTCGGTAACGATTCGTCACCGAGTTGCTTGGAACGGGTCCCAGGCGCGTCATTTCGACCGTAGGGAGAAATCCCGGACTTTCGCCAGGTTGTCAGCCGGCAAGATTTCCCGCCCCGCGCGAGCGCGGGACTCGAAATGACATTTCCAGTCCGGTCCCGCTCCCGAACCGGGCAACGCGGCCCACCTTTCCCGCCCTTTTCGCGGCGACGGTCAGCCTTGCGGATTTTCCGCCAACTTGCGGGCCTCTTCCACGGCCTTGTCGTAGAGTTCGTCATCTCCTATCCGGCCTTCGACGAATTCCTGCCAGGACGTGAAGTTCTTGAAAAAACAGAGGCTCTTGCCCGAATCGGTACAGGCCTTCTTATAGATCTTGTTGGCGACCTTCGCCTTCCTCCGCCTGTCGGATTCCTTTTCCCGCGCCGAGGTGTCCTCGTTTACGACCATGTACTTGCTGAAGGTCTGGGCAAAACGGGCCATTTCTTCCCGGACCTGGTCGACAAGCTGCGATTCGGTTATCTCGCCGTTGACAAAGCTCTTGTGGCCCGGCATTTCATCCCACGAACAGACCTCGACCCCGTTTTCCTCGGTCGCCTCGCAAAACGCTTTATTCGCCTGGATAACGCGTTCCGTTTTTTCTTCCATTGTCTCTTCCCCTTCTATTTTGTAAGTCGCCCTCTCATACCGCCCCTCGGCGGCTTTGGCGCGGTGAAGGACCGGTTCGGCAGGCACTTCGGCGCAAACATTAATACGCCGTAAAGATATCCGCTTGGTCCGGAATGTAAACGGGGTGAAGTGTGTATTTCCGGCATAACTGCGATAAATTGGATAGCGGGTATCGGAGAAGAAAAAATCCCGGCTGGCCGCAAAGAGCCCTCCGAGTCTCATGATATCCCGTCTTCAGGGTCCTGGATATGTTCCCCCCCTGCACCGGGGGCATTTTCCCGGCGAGGTGAACCGGTTTCTGCTCTCAAATTTGAAGCCGCACTCCAGACAGAGCGCCGGGGTTATTTTGAGCCTCAGATTCTGTGATTTTAGTGTCCGGTTAATGTGCTCGAGGTGTTCGTAAACCTCCTTTTCGCTGATGCGAATGATTTTCGAGATGCTCTTTGCCCCATGCTCCCCGGCTCAGTGCAAGAATCGGCCAACTTGAGAATACGCAACTTGTAGCCGGCACTGAATCTCCTCCTCGTAGCGCTTTCCACCACCTCGGGATCCCTGAGTGCTCTTCCGTCGCCAAGGGGCTCGCTACGCTCACCCACTTCCATCTCCGGGGCATCCGATCGAGGTGTCCTCTTTTGCATACTTAAAGTTGTCTTCACAGTTCTTCCTTCCCCGCCCTCTACTCTAAATTATCGGGGGGAAGGTGTCTCAGTTATATTGACACAGAGAAGCCATCAGTATCTGTTCCATTACTTTCCGGGACTCCGATGCGGGCCCTGAAGTTGGCCCCATTGTCCAGACCAAAGTTAAAGAAAATTAAGGTGGCTTGATTCCGAAAATCCATCTCCTTTTGTAACAAAATCGTGCTATATCGATTTCACCCACCCGGAGGATAGGGCAA
>JBAQYM010000149.1:0-21248 GCA_049300095.1 Syntrophobacteraceae bacterium | reverse complement strand
CTTGCGCTTCGCGCCCGGATACTCGTATCCGGGCGCGAAGCGCAAGAGGTCCGAAGATATATCGTGTTGCCTCTTGTCCTTCGGACCCGGATACGAGTATCCGGGCCACCCAGGGTTTTGTGCTCTTCTCTCTAAAGATTTTCTGGCAAAAAAAGCACGAATTCCATGGATAAATCCCTGAATCCCTGAATCCCTGAATCCGTTAATCCCTCAATCCCTCAACTCCAAAATTCCTCAATCCCCTAAAGTATATCAGGACGGTTCTCGCGGCTCAACAGGCAGCCGCGGGGTAAAATCAATCGCCGGGGGGCAGAACTATCGGGCACCGCCCCAAAACCACGGATGATATATCCATGATGAGTTTCTGCTTATGCAGTTGGCAGGAGGCGTCATTAAACATCACCATGTCGAGTTGCCTGGTGTGGATGAGCAGATAGCCGAGGATCCTCAGTTTCTCTTTCATCACGTCCTCGTCATATCCCTCGAGCCGCGCAAGGACGCCGTCTTCCTTGACTTCGCTCCTGAATTCGAACTCTTCGAGTATTTCGGACACGAACCTTGCCCGGCGCACCCGCCTGGCCGCGTCGGCCGCGCCGCCCTTGAAACTGAAGCTGATGTAGTTCTCATTCGCCCTCTCCCCCACAAGGGCCTCTATCGTGGAAAAATGAAACCCGAACCTGGAACTCAGGCTGCAAAAGTTCCGGGAGATCATGAAATAGTTCCTGTTGGAATAGGGGGACGGCATCGAGGGGTCGAGCGCCGGGTTCGAGCTCGCCTCGAGAAGGATGGACATGAACCCCTTCGAGTCCACCGGCGGCGGCCCCTCCCACGGGACCGCGATGATGCCCTCCCAGAGCGCGAGCATCGGGATTGACACAATGTTTTCAAGCAGCACGAACTTGCCCGGCGCCTCCTCGCGGAAACCGTCATCGAGGTTGAGCACCCACCACTGCATCGGGATGTCGCAGAAAAGCTGACGACTAGCCCTCTCGGAGAAATGATGGTCTCTCCCGAAGGAGAACATCTCCTTGACGGACTTTTCGTGGCAAAACCGGGTTATATCGTGAAAAGTCCCGCACCGTCCCGGTTTAAAGTCCGGGGATTCCGGGTCGATCAGGTGCAGCGGGACGATCTTTTCGGATACTTTTTTGAGCGTCTCGAAAACGGGACTGCCCTCCATGAGGCGTCTGCGCGCCTCGGCGTTTTCCAGCAGCGATTCGATCCGCCCCTTGTAGATACGCAAACCTTCAGCGTCCACCGTGACGGTCTCGCCGTTTTCGAGCAAATCCGTCGCATTTTCCACCCCGAAAAGGGCTGGGACGCCGAATTCCCTGGCTACATTGGCCAGGTGCCCGGCCGCCGTACCCTGTTCGGCAACGAGCGCCGCCGCCCGGCTGAGCAGCGCGGCCCACCTCGGCAGCGCCTGTTTGATCACAAGAACGCCGCCCTTGGCAAACAGCAGGGCGTCGCTTTCCCTCCTGAGCACGAAAACCGGTCCGTATCCCGCGCCCGACCCGGCGGCAATCCCTCCGGCGACGATCACCTCGCCGGCCGGCGCCTGCTCCGCCAAACGGCCGCTCTCGATTATGTTTCCGGTCTGCCTCAACGGACGGCACTGGAGGATATAGATGTCCCTCTTATCGTCCACGGCCCATTCAACGTCCTGGGCGCAGTTGTAGTGGTCCTCGATCAGGAGCGCGACGCGCGCGAGCTCGATGGCCCGCTCATCCGAGATCGAGGGCGCGGACCCGACGTCGTCGATAATTTCCAGCCTGCACACACCCTCGTCGGGATAGCAGACAAATTTTTGCCGCTTCTCGGAGATGTGCTTTTCGACCACCCGAAGAGGCGCCGAGCGCGAAACCGCAAAGAGGTCGGCCGATACGCTTCCGTCAACGACCGATTTGGGAAGACCCCACACGGAGTGGACGAATACCCGGTCGTCGCGGACGTTAAGTGGATTTCTCGTGTAGATCACACCCCCGGCCACGGCGCTCACCATCGACATGCACCCGACGCACATGTCGATGTCCTCGTCCCGGATGCCCTTGTTCAGCCTGTACATGATCGCCTGGAGACTGTACTTGCTGGCGGCGATCTCCTTGTATGCCTGGATGATGTTTTCGGCCGCGACGTTAAGCTCCGAGCGGTACTGTCCGGCAAACGAGGTCTCCGAGGAGTCTTCCGCCAGGGCGCTGCTGCGCATGGAAATTTTTACGCCCGCGCCGTCGGTTTCTTCGAGGCTTTGATAGGCGCTTCGGATGGCGGCATCGAGCGCCTCGGGGACGTGCGTGCGGATAATGAGCTGCTGGATTTGCCCGCTGAGCGAAAAAAGCTGGTCCATCTCTTCGGCGGGCGAGGATTGGAGCAGCCGGTCGATTTCCGATTGGAGGTCGCCCGAGCGAATGAATTCCCGGAAGGCATGCGAGGTAATCGTGAAGCCGTTTGGCACCCGCAACCCGAGCCGGTTCCGGATCTCGCCAAGGTTTGCCATCTTGTTTCCGGCCTCGTCGGCGCGCGCCTTGTCGATTTCGTCCAACCCGATAATAAAAGGACCGCTCTCGGCTTCTCTTTTTACGGAAAGCTCCTCGGTGATTGCGCCCTGGATTGCCCGAAACCGGTCGAAGAGGTCCCGGTATTTTCCGGGGGCGAGTTCCTCCATGCTCTTGATCATGCGGAAGACGTTCACCGATACCGCCGTGCAGTTGGCCCGGATAAAAGACATGCCGAAAGGCCTGTCGCCCTTCTGGGCCTCTTCGATCTCCGACATGATCTGGAGGGCTTTATTGTTGGCGTTCAGAAGAAGCTTAAAATTATGATACCTGGCCTGGAAAGCCGTGCGAAGCGACTCGGGGTCCGAAGGGGTGAGGGAATCTCCTTTTTTTGTGATTCCTAATTTTTCGAGGTATTTTCTTATAAAAGACATGGCTTAGCAGGCAGCGGAAGTGCGTTTTCTATCATCGCCCGCGCCGCGCGGGACCACATGGGTTCAAAGCGCGCCGGGCAATCAGGGCTCATTTCGTGGCGCCCTTGAATTCCTCGCAGCCGGCCCTTTCGTTGAGGCACTTGCGCTTGTATGCGTCCTGAATCTTGTACAGGAGCTCGTCGATATCGATCGGCTTCATGAGGTAATCGAAAGCCCCGAGGTCCATACCCTCCATGGCGACCTCCATGTTCGCATGCCCGGTGAGCATGATGACTTCCACCAGGGGGTATCCCCGCTTAATTTCGCGCAGCGTCTCGAGGCCGCTCATGCCCGGCATTTTCACATCCAGAACGACGATATCAGGGGGACCTTCCTTGAGTCTTTCAAGGGCCGATTCTCCGCCGGTCACGCCTTCAACGGCAAGCTTTCTTTTCCTGAGCCTCTTTACAAGCGTTTCCAGGAACTCCACCTCGTCATCCACGATAAGAACGCTCAAAATGTCCACCAGGACTGCCTCCCGTAAACTGACCGGCCCCCGTCTATCTATCCCGTTACACAAAAACGCGCCAAAGAATCGAACGCTTTTATTATCATCAATAAGTCCGCTTTTATAAAGCAATTTCTTGGGGTATTTCGCAACAGGCATTCTCGCCGGTGTTTCCGTCCCGCAAAAGGTCCGCCCGCGGTCGGGGGGAACCGCGGGCGGGCGGGGGGATTATTCAACGACCCGTATCGGGCCGGCGGCTCGGAGCGGTGCTCACCCGGCCGGCCTTCGGGTCAGGGGGTTTCAGGAGAGGTTTCAGGTGCGGTTTCAGGGTAAAACCTGCCTAGTATCTCGGTGATCGCAGATTTCAGGTGGTCGATATTGCCGCTTTTTTCAATATAGATTTCCGTTTGGCCCTGGCCGTCCCGTTCCGATTCCTCGGTCAGGAAGGTGTGCACGATGACCGGCAGCGGCGGGTTGCGCTTCCGCGTCTTCTCCAGGACTTTCGTGCCGTCCATGTCGGGAATTTCCAAATCCAGGATGAGCAGATCCGGTGGTTTTTCCCCGTCGATTTCCCGCAGCACCTGATCGCCATCCCTTGCGGTGGACACTTCGTAACCTTCGGCGCCGAGTTCCCGCCGCAGAAAATCACGAACGTTTTTATTCTTGTCCGCAATGAGGATGTTGAATTTTTTCTTCATGGAATTATCACCCGCTCCGGCCACAATTCGGGAGGGGCCGGGAAGGCGGGCCCCCCGTTGTCCCCTCCGCAATCCAAATGAAGTCCGCTCTACTTATCCTTTACCTTTACGAGATAGACCGAGCACGCACTGTATTTTGCCACCTGGCTCGCCACACTGCCCATTTTGAATCGCGATGAGGCGCTCAGGCCCCTGCTGCCGATGACAATGAGGTCGATGCCTTCGCTTTCGGCAAAATCAATGATGGCATCCGGGACCGAAATCGAGGTGATAATCGTCTTAGAGCACTGAGTCAGCACATTTTCAGCGCCAAGGTAATCGCATGCCTTCTTCACGGCATCATCGGCGATCTGTTCGATTCTTCCCATCGTCCGCTCTCTTCTGCCGGGAGAGATTTCATGGTCTTCCATTCCACCCACGTAGGGCACGACGCTTATGACAAAGACAAGCGCGCCCTTGGTTTTTACGAAATCAGCCGCGACTTTCAGGGCTTCCATCGAATGTATCGAACCGTCCACAGGTACGAGAATTTTCATCGTCAGCTCCTATACCTCTTTCTTTACTTTGGCCTTTTTCATGCTAAGCCCGATGCCGTCAAACATGAAGAAAATCCCGTAGCCCCACCACATCGTATAGAGTACGTAGAAGACGAGCAGGCTAGTCATGAGCAACGCCTTGCTTGCGACGCTTTCGGCCTGCACCCCATAGAAATTGTAAGCAGGCTCCACACCCTTTTTAAGTACCCGATCGGTAACATTGGCCTGTTCGATTTTCTTCTGGAACTGGAAATCCTTTGCCATGCCGTTGAGGATTTCCCACCAGGTCTTGAGCGCCTTTTTCGCGGACGCATCGGCGTCAACGCCACCGCTCGTCGTGTACCGGGCGGCTATCTCTGCCCCCCTGTTATGATACATGGCGTCGGAGTCGGCCAGCACGGTCGTGAGAAGCTTTCCAAGGTCTCCCGACACCTTGAGCTTGCCTTCCTCATTCCCGACCTGCGCCCCGGCCGCCATGAGCATCTTGATCGCCAGGTCCTGGTTTCCCACCTTGACGGAGGCCGTAAAGGACTGCCCGCCAAACGGTTTTACACCCTTTTCAACATCCGGGATGAAATAGGACGAGCCCTTCGAGAGCTTGTTGAAGAGATCGTCCGAGAATTCCAGGCCGTTTTTCCCGTTGCCGAATATGGGAGAGAAAATCACCAGCAGAACCACCAAAAACGTGGCCGCGAACAGGGCCCCAAGGGAAAATATTTTCTTGTGTCTTACAAGCATCTTATTCCTCCTCTCTGAGCTGGCGGATGTTTCCGAAGAACTTGGCGAAAATCCACAGCCCGAAGATCGATACCGTGATCCAGAAGGCCCAGTCGCCCACAAGCTGGATGGTGTTTGAAATGGAATCGGGAACGTTTATATACTTGAGTTCGGTGAATTTCTTCGGCAGCGTGGCGGCGCGGTTAAGAAACCCGGCAATGATGGAAATGGCGTAGAAACCGCGAATATGGATGCCTTTCACCACCTTGGTGGTGAGCGCCCCGACCTGGATGCCGAGAAGAGAGCCGATGAGCATGCCCATGGCCAGCGTGTAGAACACGTATCCGTAAATCGCGTACTGGCCGATGGCCGCCAGGCCCGCCGTGAAAATGATCTGGAGGATGTCGGTGCCGACCGTGGTCATCGAGGATACGCCGAAAATATAGACGAACATCGGGAAGGTGATGAAACCTCCGCCGACGCCCATGATTGCCGCCATAATCCCCACGATCACCCCGCCCGAGGCGATGATGACGCCCGAGAGCTTCTTGCCGCCCGGAACGAAATCCTCATCGAAGGTTATCATGGGAGGAATATTCACGTTCTGGAGCTTGATGGCAAGCGAGGGGGTCCCGGACCCGCCGCCGCCGTGCGCATCCACGGGCCCGCTTTGCCTGCTGGATCGCCAGAAATCGATCATGGCGTAGAAGCCCAGAAAACCGAGCAGGATCGCATATACCGCGCTGATGAACGCCTCGGACAGGAGCGGGTCCGTGTTGTAGAGCCCCTTGTTGATCGCCCCCCCGATGAAAGTCCCGACGCCCGAGCCGACCAGGAACGCCACGGCAAGTTTTCCCGAGACGTTGCCGAGCTTTTTGTGCACCGCGGTGCCCATAATGGCTTTGGCGAAGATATGGAACAGGTCGGTGCCGACCGCCAGAATACCCTTGACCCCGGCGGCCATGAGGGCGGGCGTGATGATGAACCCGCCGCCCGCGCCGATGCAGCCCGTGATGAGCCCGGCCGCGAGTCCTATGGCAATCGAAACGACAAAGATCGTCGTACTGTAATAAGCGGGGGCGTAGGCCGTCTTTCCACCCACCAGGTCGGCCGCCTCGAGCATGCCCACCAGAAGGATGGGAAGCGAGAGCAGGAAGAGAATCAGCAGCTTCTTCCTGTTCTTGATGATAGACATCGATACCTCGTAGTCCCATTGCGCATGCGCTATTGAGGCCGCTTTCATAAATTCGAAAACTTTCCTCGGGCCACTCATTTGGGGGAACCTCCTCTTGTGTTGAACTGCAAAATGGACAAAACGAAAAAACGTTGCGAAAACTTATCGTCACCGCCCTATGTGGGGGGGGCGGAATTGGTCGGGGCAATTAATGGCAACTTGCGTGCCAGGCCCGCGCCCGATCACGGGTCTCGCCAAGTCCGCGGATTCGTAAGGGATAGGTGAAGCATGGGGCCACGAGACAATGCCGATTACGGCAGGGAGGTGTCAGGTATTTTAACGAAGTGTAAAGGACCCTGAGGGGGCGAGGAGTTCATCACCCATCCGGGGAGCGATGAGCGCCACGGGTAGACCGGACGCTCCCCGCAAGGTGCGTTTTCGACCTCCGGCGGCGTACATCCCCGGTATCGGCCGCCATGGGGCCGCCTCGAAAAATATTGACTTCGAATCTTGCCGAAGGTAGGCTACACGCCGGTTTTTAAGGTAAATCCAAGACAGCGAAAGGAATTTTATATGAGGACCACCATTCTTGCCGTTGTGCTGTTCTTCGCCCTTGCGGGGTTTTGCATGTCCGCGGAAGAGCCGACGATTCCCGGGACCTATGTCAGCAAGCAGGACAGTAAAGAGTATCTGGCGCTCTACCCCGACGGCACATTCATTCTCAAGCAGAGGAAGAAGCCCCCCGAAATAGAGAATCCCTTCGTGGAAATTCCCGGCAAATACCGCATCGTTGGTGAAGATATCACCCTGACGCTTACCGACGGTGGAGAAGCAATCGGCAAGATCAAGGACAATAAATTCGAGGATGCCGGAGGCGCCATCTGGGTGAAGCAGGGCAGTGAAAAAGCCACGGGACCGATAAGGCCGACGAAAAGACTCAAAACTTTTTAACATGTATCCGGCGCGGGGCCCCGGCGGCGAACCGGCGCCCCGCGCACCCATCATGCCCGGTACCGATACCCGATGATACCCACGTCCCGGTCCCTCGCGTAGGGTCTTTTCTACTATCCGGACCGGTGCAAATAGTTTCTTTACCCCCTCCGGAATACTCCTCTTGCCCCATAGCCTCCGACGCAAATAGTGATCATTATATCCCCCAAGACCTGGTGACAACCTCCAACCCTGGGGGAGATACAATGGCTTCGATCTGTCATTATTGCCAAACGGAAGGTGATTTCGATACATTCCGGAACCCCGAGACCGGAATGTTCCGCCCCACCTGCGGACAGTGCGGGGAAAAGCTGGCGGCATACCAGAAAAGGGTGCGGCTCATGGCCCGTGTACGCATGTTCGGGGTCCCCGTGCTGGCCCTCGCCGCCATTTTGTGGCTTCTCGCCGGAAACTGGCAGGCAAGCGTCCTCTCCGCGATAACCGCCGGTTTGATCGCAACAACCGATCCCGAAATCGTCTGATACGGCCCCTATCCGCTTCGCTGATCATAATACGGAACCGAACATTCAAAGGTCATTGAGAAGACAAACAGAGTGCGTCTGACCCATTTTCCCCGCGAACTTCGCGTCCGCCGTCACAAGAATGCTCTTGGTCTCTTCCGCCAGCGCCAGGTAACAGGCATCGTAAAACGTTACCCCGTGCCGCGCCATCCAATCAAAGCACAACCGATGCATACTTTCGGTCAGGGAAATGCTGGAGAACTTCAAATTGACGATCAGCGCCATCTTCTCAAACGCCTGATCGGGAAATCGCCTGCCCAGGAAGTTGCCTACTTCGTATTCCCAAAGGCTGGGCGCCAGCAAATCGGCGCGCCCTCCCACCCATGCGTCCAAGAGATCCATGGCTTTGTTCTGATCGGGTTCCCGCTCATCCCCAAGGACCCACTTCAGTATCACGGATGCATCAACCACGTATCGGTCCATTCAATGACTGTCCCTTTCTTGAGTCAATTCCTCAACAATTTCCCGTGTGGACAGCTTTTTCATGGCCGAAGACGACTCAATCAGCTTCTTGACCGCATTCCTCCTGTTAATATGTTCCAACTCCTTTCGCAGAGCCTCGTTCACGACCCGGCTCCTCTGTCCGGCAGGCACCAGATGCTCCAATTCCTTGCAGATCGCTTCCTCAATGAGGAAATTCATCTTCCTGGATGGTCTTCTCATAGGCTACTCCATTTTGTTACATCTTATAGCTACCTACCAATTATATGTATGATGCCTGCAACAATCAAGGACAACGAGACCGATCCAGGCTAAACCGCATCCGTCAAAGACGCAAAACGCCGTTTCTCATCATTGCTCATCCGGGAGGACCTCCCGCACCCGCCCGATTTGCCCGTCATCAAGGCGCACTTTGATTCCGCGAGAATGAAAGGACGAGGAAGTAAGGACTTCTCCAACTATTTGAGCTGTATGTTGGCGAGTTGTGAGGAATGGTATGGGCTAAGAGCGAGCTTTGCGGGTCTTAATGTCCGCGGATGGACTTGAATCGACACCCTCAGGATAAATAAGAATGCGTAACGCCCGTGCGCCAGGCAAGACCTATTGCTCGTATGCCGAATCGTGGTCAGGATGGAGCGACAGAAAACGCATGAACTGTCCTTCGCGGAAAACCAAAGCCCTGAATCCCCGAGCGATGCGAATAGTATACAGGCGAATGCCTCCATGCCCGGTTTTCGACTGAACCATTTCCCATCTCAAGCCTTTATCTTTGTAGATCTCGGACCAAGACAGTTTTCTTATTTTTCGGAGAGAGGCAAGTATACGCGCCGCACTATCCGTTTCCAAAGAAAGCAGATCTTCTTGAAACACGGGGTTGTTCAGGTCCAGCAGAACCTTATCGGACATCCGGATCCAAGTCCTCCAGATCAGTCTCCTCCGGACCGTTATGCTCAGCCCAGGCTAAAGCTTTATCGACTCTGGCCCTGGCAGGCTCCTCATGAAGCCACATTTCGTTATCAGGGATGATTTTTGCCGTCTTGATTAGCCAAACTCCCCGCTCCACTTCTTCGACGAGGACAGTCCTGCCCGCATATTCTTTCCCGAGCGATATCTGACCGCTGGAACCAATCGTCTTGATAGTCTGCATTATCATGCCTCCTCGTTGCATGATTGCACTTTAGCATTAATGCACGAAAAGTCAATCTGATCGAGATGAGACGCTACTGGATCATTATTACTCATCCGCAAGGACCTCCCGCACCCGCCCGATCTGTCCGTCTTCGAGCCGCACTTTGATCCCGCGCGAATGGTAAGCCGAGGATGTCAGGACTTCTCGAACTCTTGAATTATTTACTCGCAAGCTAACTTGGCCTGGAGCAAGGAGGAACGCAGATGTTGCTTCCTGCGTTCACGTTCAACCGGGTCTGGATGCCGAAAAGCCTGGCGGCTGGTGTGATAGGTCTTTATGATTTGAACGCCTCGCTCAGTAAGGTCGTCAACGATATTGTGATATAGCTTGTCGAATCGCTTCCATACCTTTTTAGCATCAACTCCATGGAGTACAACCACCCTTAAATCCGGTAACAACTCGATAATACGCCTCAGTGGGGCGACGCCAGGATGGATCTCGGCCGCAGTGGGTGCGCGGTTGATGTACCAGGGATAGGCGTTCCACGGGACCATTTCACCAACTCCGATACCAGCTTCTCTTAGGAGCCAAAACATAGCCTCAGCAGTGGGATCGTCATTTTCGACACAGAGAAAACGGCTGTCCTGGGTTCTCGGGCCAGGATCGCGCAGGACACTCAGAAGTCTTGCGTTTACACCGCCATACATTGGCGCTACATAAGGAGCCCAACCATGAATGCCGTCATTACAAAGCTCGTCAACAAGCCGATTGATAGGAGCTATATGATCAGAATATCGATTTAGCCACTGTTGGTTCCGAAATCCAGCGTCCGCCATGCGTCGAGGCAATTTGCCTCCTTATCAACCTGAAATTTATAACTCGATTCAGTTCTCTCACGCTTTTCTGTTACGCCAATAACCGGGCTTCCTGTTGAGTTGCATGACGGCTATGATGATCCTCTCATCACCTTTGGGCTGATAGACCACCCCGTAAGGGAAGCGCTTTAGAAGACGTCTCCGAGTGTTCCGAGAAAGAGGAGACCAGGCGAATGGGAACTCACAGATGCTTTCGATAGCAGCGTAGACTTCCTTGGCAAACTCCAGTCCAAGGACTACCTGAGATTCGTCGTAGTAATCAACTGCGTCATTTAGCTCGGCTTCAGTTTCCGGGTGGAATCGGCACCTCATTTTTTGAGCCTTCTAAGAAGCCGCTCGAATACCTCGTCTCCAGGCACGGTCTTTACCTCCCCTGCCTCAATTTGGGCCACCCTCTTTTCGGATTCGACGGCCCATAGCTCATCAATCTCCTGGTGAGAAGGGTTGAGGCTTCGCAGAAGTTCTTCAACAAGTCGAATCCGGATTTCCACAGGAAGGGAAACCGCCTCAGATATGAGATCGTTCTCGTAACTCATGGCGTTACCACCATTTCTCGTATGGTCGGTCTTGAGAAGATCACCTTCATAATCCTTCCTTCAATATTATCTCCGCTTTCACTCATCCGCAAGGACCTCCCGCACCCGCCCGACCTGTCCGTCTTCGAGCCGCACTTTGATCCCCCTCGAATGGTAAGCCGAGGATGTGAGGATGTCCTTCACAACCCCGACTGTTCGTTTGCCGGTTCGCTGGTCCTTTTTTAGAATGATTTCGACGCGCTTGCCCGGCCGAATGTCGCTGCGCAGTTGACCGTTCATGGCACAATTTCCTCCGCGAGCAGGACTAACCCGCCTGATGCGCTAACGGTAATGGTAACGGTTCGAGAGGCTGAGTATCAGCTCCCTTCCCGGTAGAAAAAATCGTCGTGAATCGCCTGAGTCAGGTACCGTTCCGTGAAAAGATGGAGGACTATGTCGGGAGGGTCCCGAAAGATTTCATCGAATCTGAAGGGAGCGAAAGGCGCAACGTTGACTAATTTCTCGAAATGCTTCGTCAGATACGGATAGAGATTATCGCCGAATGAATCGTGGCGGAACAGCAGCTTTCGAATCCGCGCGGACGGTGCGGCGTCAAGTTCGAAGACCGTATGGTTGTTCTCCGGGAGCACGTCCGTAAGAAAGAGCATCTGGGCGAGGTCGCCCCCGCGCGCGGTGCGTTCCACGGCGACACTTCCCGCGATTGCCATGGGGGCCGCGTCGGGAAAACGTCGCGAGATCTTCCCGAATATCTCCCTGTAAGCCACGTAGGCCCCGTAGGTGTTCCAGTGCGAATCCGTTTCCCAGTAGACGGGCAGGCGCGTCCGTGCCGCTTCGAGCACCCCGCGGTGGTCCAGGATTTCAAGGTCGGAATTCTGTGCCATGTACTCCACAAACTGGTCCAGGCGGGTCCTGGATTTGTTTCTCCTGATCCTCTCGGGCAGGAACTCTTCATAGATGGTGTTCTTGTTCGGCGCGATGGCGACGACGTAGTAAATCCCCTTTTCGGAGAATCTTCTCCGGTTCTCCTCGAGTCTCAGCTTGAGCTTTTCCAATTCGCAATCGGGCAGCGGGATCATTCCCATATAATCGGTAAAGGTGTTCCCGTCCTCGAGGGCCTCCGAGCAGTAGAAAAGCCAGGCGTCCCCGCCCATGATAACGCTGCGAATCGGGGAGGCCCCCAGCAGGTTCACCCGCAAAAAACTGTTCCACCGGATAAGGTCCGGACGAAAGCCGAAGTGGTCGCCTATGTAGGCATCGACCTGCTCGACGAGTTTTGAAAATCGGCTCGAACCCCACTGGGGCGGCGGAGCGAGTTCGCGGTTCTCGGTGTCGTCGAATTCCTTGTAAAATCCGAAATTCATCTGGACGGCCGGAAGCCAGATCGCCAGCAAAAACAGAATAATGGGAACAACACAAATCTTTCTCATTTTCGCGGGCAGCAAACCTTCTCTAAAATTTGAAATATATGAATGCCTTCTGCGTGCTCCCGGCAAGCGACATGCACGAAATCGCGAAGATCATGCTGAGAAAAACGGCATAGGCGGCCGAAAAGGCAAACGAGGCGCCCTCGAGCGAGTGTTGCGCGCGCGTTTTGACCAACAGGGCAATTCTCCTGATCTGTCCGGATATGGGAAAGCAGAGCGCGACAGCCAGCGGGACGATTGCCAGGACCTCGTTATTGACGGCAACGGCAAAATGCGCCTCGCTCCCCGAACCGTTTCGCAGGCCGACCATCGCCCCAAGGTAGGCGGTTGCGTATCCAAGCCCCTCGGCCCTGAAAAAGACCCAGCCGATTACCATGACGAGCAGCAGGTAAAGGTGCCTCACCGGTCTCCAGGCCGACCGGATGATATCTCCCAGCCGGGTGCGCTCGAGTGCCAGGAAAAAGCCGTACCAGGCTCCCCAGACGATGAAATTCCAGCTCGCCCCATGCCACAACCCGCAAAGCAGGAAAACGACGATCAGGTTTAAGTACTGCCTCGGGGGCGCGCACCGGTTGCCCCCCAGGGGAATGTAGAGGTAGTCCCTGAACCAGGTGGAAAGTGAAATATGCCACCTTTGCCAGAACTCCCTCACCGACTGGGAAATGTAGGGGTAATTGAAATTTTCCGGATAATCGAACCCGAACATCCGCCCGAGGCCGATGGCCATATCCGAATAGCCCGAAAAGTCGAAATAGATTTGCAGGCTGTAGCAGACGATGCCGGCCCATGCGGCGAGGGGGTCGAGACTCGCGGCCGGGACCCCGAAAGCCGCGTCGGCGATCCCCGCCAGCGGGGTCGCGATAAGTACTTTTTTGGCCAGCCCCGTTATGAAGCGTTCGAGTCCGTAGAGGAAACGCCCGCACGAGAGGGCGCGGCCGTCCAGCTCGGCGGCGGAGTTGCGGTAGAATGCTATCGGTCCCGCAAGGATTTTCGGAAAGGCGGCCATGTAGAGGGCGAGGCCCGCCGGGCTTTTCCGTGCCGGGGCGTCGCCTCGATAGACATCGACAAGATAGGAAATCGCGTGGAACGTAAAAAACGAGATGCCGAGCGGGGCATAGACCGGGTTGAGCGCGACCGGGGCAAGCCCTCCCCAGCCGAGGAGCGCGTTGAGGTTTGCGGTGAAAAAATTCGTGTACTTAAAGACAGCGAGGAGGCCGAGGTTAAAACAAAGCCCCGATATCAACGCGACCTTCCCCGATTTTGCGCCCTCCCCTCCCGCCGGCGCGGTCCCGGCGCGTGCAAGCCACAGCCCGAACAGGTAATTCCCGAAAATGGACAATAACAGGACCAGCAGATACGCGCCTTCGCTCCAGGCATAAAAAAAGAAGCTCGCGCACAAAAACAAAAGGTTCCGCCACCGGTTCGACGGAAGGAGGTACAGGGTGAGAACCACCGGAAGGAAAAAGAAAATAAAGACCACCGAACTGAAAAGCATGCGTCAGGCGCCCCCTGGTCAACTCCCGAAAAGAACGTCATTCCGGCGGAAGCCGGAATCCAAGTTTTTTAACGCTTCCTGGGTCCCGGCCCCTGCCCCGGACCTGATCAGGCTTCCGCCTGGACGACGAAATTTGAGTATTGTACAAGGGCTGCAATATATCATCCGCGCGGCACGAAGTCACAGCCCAATAGGAGTGAAGAATAAGCAGTGAGCAGTGAACAGTGAGCAGTGAGCAGTGAAAGGTAAAGGAGTGCATCACTCCTTTCGGTCAATAGTCACTCTATCTAAGGGTTTGAATCTTCACCGCTCCCCATTCACTCTTCGCCACGCACTGCTCACTCTTCACTGCTCACTCTTCACCGCCCACCGCTCACTGCTCACGCTTCACTGTCTTTAAGGATTTGACACGGTCCGGACCATGATGTATGTTTCCGTCCGTATACTTTTTCAGCATCCCGGAACACGGTTAAAATCCGTGGCGGTCCCGCCGCTGTAATCGGGGATGAGGATTGGCGATGAGCGTTTGCTCGGCCACTTTCGGGGACCACTCCGGGGGGAAGGCCGCCGGTCCTCGGAAGATCCGAGAGCCAGAAGACCTGCTGGAAGGGTTTCGAGAGGTTTCTGATGGTAAAAGGAGCCCGGATGGACGTGCGTGTCCATCCGGGCTTTTTTGTTGGGCCCACAACCAAAAGGAGGATGAACCATGAAAAAGTCCGTCGCTTATCGCCGTCGCTGTCGTGCATCGAACAACGGGACCGGTCTGTCCCATTACATTCTTCTGCCCCAGAAAACCAACAAGAAGTAGCAAGGAAATAGAATGAGCACTGCACAGAATATCGAGCGAAAGCCCATCTACGCCAACACGGGCTACGGTCCCAATTTTGCCGTTCTCGAAATCGGGCTGCCGGACCGCGTGGCGGTGGTCGAACCGGATACCGCCTTCTGGGTCCTCGTCCACCGCGACGAATTGGGACAGGCGCTTGCGGGCGAACTCGTCGAAAGCTTCAACCGAAGCGCCGAGGATTTCCGCGCCGAGATGCGGAATTTGCGTTTCGGGCTGAAGCCTTCCGCAGCCTACTTCAACCCGACGGAGCAATGCAATTTCAATTGCAGTTACTGCTATCTGCCGGAGGAGATGCGCCGAAGCGGGAAGACGATGACAACCGAAGAACTCTGCGGGGCCCTCGAACGCCTTAAGCAATATTTTGTCGAGACGCTTCCGGAGGGCGCCAGGCCGCAGCTTATTTTCCACGGCAGCGAGCCCATGCTGGCCAAAGAGGCCGTTTTCGCCGGCATCGAGCGGTTTGGCGAAGACTTCGCGTTTGGTCTCCAGACAAACGCTTCGCTGCTCGATGACGAGTCCATCGCGTTCCTGCGGGACCACCGGGTGGGGATCGGCATCTCGCTCGACGCCCCGACCGCCGAAATCGCCGACCAGACCCGCAAGAACTGGGGCGGGACCGGTTATTTCGACCACGTGGTGAAGGTCATGGATAAGCTTTCGTCCTACGAGGGCTTCAATGTCATCACCACGGTGACGAGTGTTAACGTGAAGACCCTTCCGGCAATGGTGGACTTCTACCACGAGCACGGCGTGCGCACCGTGATGTTCAATCCCGTGCGCTGCACCCAGAAAGGCGGCATGGACATCAAGCCGGATAACGCCGAGATGTCTAAATACTTTCTCGAGGCGCTCGACCGCACCTACGAGCACTTCGAGAAGACCGGCCGCAAGATGGTGGTCGCAAACTTTGCCAACGTGCTCGCAGGCGTCGTCGGCCCCACCGGAAGGCGGCTCATGTGTGACATCTCGCCCTGCGGCGGGGGACGTTGCTTCGTTGCCGTTTCCACACACGGCGATGTTTTTCCGTGCAGTGAGTTCATCGGATTTCCGGAATACAAGGGCGGCAATCTCTACACTGACTCGATTGCCGACATTCTGGGCGCCAAGCCGTTCCTGGAGATCACCACCCGCAAGGCTGAAGACTTCAAGCCCTGCTCGGACTGCGCGATCAGGCATTTCTGCGGGGCCCCCTGCCCCGCAGAGGTGAAGGTGGTTTCCGGAACAGTCAACGCCCCCAGCCCCTACTGCGAGTTCTACGAGGAGCAGGTGCGCTATGCTTTTCGAGTGATCGCCCAGGGCCGTGAAGAGGCGTACCTGTGGGACGGCTGGCAGGAAGAAACGGAAGAATCGTTTAAACTGGTTTGATTGTATACTTTTAAACCGTGGGTTCCATCAACGCCTCCCGCCGGATCGCACTGTCGCTCCCGCGGGGGGCGCCCTTCCCTTCCCCGGTATTTCTCGATCCCCTTATCGTATCGCCCGCGCGGCATGCCGCTTTCATCAAAGCACGCACCAGGGCCCAAAAACTCTCCGCATACTACAAATTCGTGCCACTAAAAGCCTTTTGGTAGTAAGATTATCTATAATGTCCCCTCATAGATCGGGCGAGGGCCTGAAAATCAGGGCGGGTTGAACCGCTTAGATACGGCGGTTCCGATTCAACTCGGTTGGACAATAGGGGGTGAGCGGGAATATGACTGCCGAATCGGCGACACATCAGGGGCTGATAAGGGAAAACAATGAAGACCGCTATCTCGTGCAGCCTCTTGAAAACGGTTCCACCCTTCTCGCCCTTGCCGACGGCATGGGAGGGCACGCGGGAGGTGAGGTCGCGGCCGAACTTGCCCTCCAAAGTCTTGCCAAGGTCGGGGCCGCATCGGCCGACCCTATCCGGGAACTCCTCGATGCCCTCCACGATGCCCAGAGGTTCATCCTGGAAGCCTCGCGCTTCGACCGCTCGCTTCGAGGCATGGGGACCACTCTGACCGCCGTGGTCATCTCCGGTGCGGCCGCTTTCTGGATGCACGCCGGGGACACCCGCCTCTACCTATTCCGGCAGGGAGTGTTGCACCAGATTACCGACGACCATACCATCCCCGGAATGCTTCTCAAGAAGGGCGAAATATCCAGGGAAGAGGCCAGGCTGCACCCCTACGGCAATGTCTTGACGAAGTGCATCGGCTGCGAACGGTTCGAACCCGACACGGGGACCTTCGAGGTGAGGCCGCAAGACTTGATCATGCTTTCATCCGACGGCCTGCATGACCTGATTGCCGATTCCGACGTTGCCGCCATACTCTCGCTCGACATCGGCCTCAAGGAAAAGCTGGATCGGCTGATCGAAAAAGGCCTTTCCGCGGGAGGAAGGGACAACATCACCGCAATTTTGGCAGGAATCTGAGGCTAGGAATTTTTGTCGCGTTTTCGGAGGCGCTCCATTTCGCGGGTCTCCTCTTTTCTCTTCAGGCTCTCCCTCTTGTCGTATTCTCTCTTGCCCCTGGCAAGGCCGATTTCCACCTTCGCTTTGCCTTCCTTGAAATAAAGCTTGAGAGGGATGAGAGAAAAACCGCGTTCCTGGGTTTTGCCGAGGAGTTTTTTTATTTCAGACCTGTGGAGAAGGAGTTTTCTTACACGCTCGGGGTCGTGGTTGTCGTGGGATGCGTGCGAGTACGCGCTGATGTGAAGGTCGTAGAGAAACACCTCGCCTTTCTTCACCTTGGCGTAGCTGTCCTTGAGGTTTGCCCGGCCCTCGCGAAGCGATTTCACTTCGGTGCCGAGCAGCACCATCCCCGCTTCGAACCGCTCGGATATTTCGTAATCGTGAAAAGCCTTCTTGTTCTGGCTGATAATGCGAATATTTGCGTTTTCGACTTTTGTCTTTGCCATATGATCGGGGATGACCCTCTCCTGCCTGTCGATTAACGGACCCGTGCAGTCGTCTTCGGGGAAGGCTTGCCGGATAGAGACGAGTTAGGATCGAACACCCTGAATTCTTCCGGGAAAGTTCTCCTGATGGTCCGTTCGAGCAAATCGTTTATCTCCTGCGCGGTCCGGAGCCTGAGCACCCTCTTGGCGAACCGGCGGCAGTCCGTCATGACGGAGCGCCTGATGAGGTTCTTCACGCGCGGCAGGGTTTGCGGGTTCATGCTGAACGCATCGATGTCGAGCCCGAGAAGAATGGGAACATAGAGGGGCTCGCCCGCCATTTCACCGCACAGGGCAACGGGAATCCCCGCCTTGTGCCCGGCGTCGACCGTATGCTTTATGAAGCGGAGCACAGCCGGGTGAAGCGGTTCGAAAAGGTAGGCCACGTGCTCGTTTGAGCGGTCGATTCCTATGCTGTACTGGATGAGGTCGTTGGTGCCGATACTGAAAAAGTCCACCTCGGAGGCCAGCAGGTCGGCAACGGCAACGGCAGACGGCACCTCGATCATGACGCCGACGGGCATTTTTTCGTCGAACGGGACCCTCCGGCTCGTAAACTCCTCCTGAACCTCCTTCAGTATAAGCTTCGCTTCAAGCAGTTCGCTCACGCCCGACACCAGGGGAAACATCAGGCGGATGTTTTTCGCCGTGGCGCTCGCGCGCAGTATGGCCCTGAGCTGGGTCTTGAACAGGTCCGGATAGTGGAGGCACAGCCGGATCGAGCGCAACCCGAGGGCGGGATTGGTTTCCTCGAGCTTCGGATACCAGGCCGAGAGCTTCTCCGCGCCGAGATCGAGCGTGCGGATCGTAACCCAGTTCGGCGCCATCAACTCCGAGAGGTCGCGGTAGTCCCGGAAAAGCGAATCCTCATCGGGCATGTCGGCCCTGTTCATGAAGAAAAATTCCGTCCGGTAGAGGCCGATCGCCTCGGCGCCGTTGTCCCTCGCGGCCACGATTTCCTCGATAAGCTCGATATTGGCTTCAACACTCACCCTGTGCCCGTCGCGGGTCTCGGCCGGAAGGTGCGCCTTGCGGCTGATTTCCTTGACATACGACTCGAGCTCCTGCTGGCGATCGTAATAAAAGCCGATTTCGTCCTCGGTCGGATTTACAATGATTTTCCCCGTCGTCCCGTCAACGATGAGGATATCTCCGCTCGCAATGAGCCTTGCGGCGTTTTCTGCCGCGATCACGGCGGGAATATTAAGCGAGCGGGCAATAATCGATGTGTGCGAAGTGCGGCCACCTATCTCGGTGACAACGCCCAGCGTGCGTTCGACCTGGAGCTGTATGGCGTCCGCCGGGGAAAGTTCA
Source organism: Syntrophobacteraceae bacterium (assembly GCA_049300095.1). Lineage (GTDB taxonomy): Bacteria > Desulfobacterota > Syntrophobacteria > Syntrophobacterales > Syntrophobacteraceae > SbD1. The sequence goes on along the minus strand of JBAQYM010000149.1, from coordinate 2,213 downwards.
TGAGCGACGATGACGACCCGTTCGCGAATGTTTTCCAGGGCCGACGGTTCGTGCCCGGACAGAATGCGCAGCACCCTCTCGCCGGCGGCGTCCACGTCGGCAACGCGGCTCCGGACATATTCGTCGTTGAGCGAGCTGAAAAGCGCCCGCGCCTTGGCAAGAGACTTTATCAGGGCGAGTTGCGCGTTGAGCCGTTCCTTTTCGATATATCGAAGGGATTCGTCGTAGATCGAGCGGTCCCTCAGGATCATCTGCTGCACTTCGAGCAGGTGGGCGTGTTCCATGAACTCGGAACGGACGCCTTTCTTGATGGATTCCAGGTCGGATTCCGCGCGTACGACGGCATCCTTGAAGCGCCTGACCTCGGAAGCAACGGCGTCATCGCCGAAAAGATTGTGCTGCGGAATCGGAATGCGCCCGCGCTCCAGGACATAGGCCTTGCCGATGGAGATTCCCGGTGAAGCCCCGATACCTTTGATTACCATGGAGGAATGGTTCATGTAAGCATCATCTCGTTTTTAAAACAGAATAAGCCCGGAGTGGGCTTATCATTCATATTCCATTTTTGCGAAGCAGGGAAGAATATAAGTGCCTGGAGGCCGCTCAGGGCTCTCCGAATTTGGTTTGAAACAAGGCGGCCAAGGCGCTCAAGGCCTCGGCGGCGTCCCGGCCCTGTGCGCTGATAGTGACCCTGCTCCCATGCGGGCACACGAGAGTCATCAGGTCAAGAATGCTCTTCCCGTTTACCGTGACTCCGCATTTGGAAATGAGAATTTCCGATTCGAACTGCCTCGCCACTTTGACGATCTGAGCAGCTACCCGAGCATGGATTCCCAGTTTGTTCGCGACAATAAAGTCCTGTTCCAGCGGAAGCAGTTCTTCGGGACTCTGGTTCAAAATGACTTCCCTTCGGTATGGAAAATTTCGCGGGTCTATTAGCATAAGGCCGCCTATGAAGTCAACCATCTCAAGATCGATCCGGAAAATTATACCCGAACGCACCCGATAAAAGAAAGCCTCGGACAATAAATATGGCGTCGCGCCTGAAGAAATTCAACCCGTTTTCCACCCGAAGTCGGCCGGCGCCTCCTTGACATTATAATCGGGTCCTCTCCCGCTTTTCTTTAACATGGCACAAAGAATGATTCATCCGTATTTGTCGATGCCGGAGATCGAGGCCCCATATTCTTGGACGCTCGATTCAGGTTTTGATGAACTCGATTACTTTCCCGGCCACCGCCTTGGAATAGAGCATCGCAACGTGGCTCACGGGCACGGTTTCGTATTCGGTCCACCCCGGATAGGGCGCCTGGAGGCCTTGGGCGGGCAGGACGAGGCTGTCGACGGGCGAAATGAGAGCGATTCCGGGGCAGCGCATACGGAGGGCCTCGCGTTCGAACCCGTGGTAAAGAGGTCCCTCGTACATCAGGCCCCTGCCCAGTCGACCGATTGCGAACGCCGCCATCCTCGACCCGCGGTGCGGCGTCCCGAGCGTGATGACGGCCGCGGGGGCGTTTTGATCCGATGATCTTTCCGCATACACTCGGGAGAGCAGACCCCCCAGGCTGTGCCCGACGAGGATGAGCGGCTGGCCGGGGGCGGCGGAGCGCGATCTGAGGACGAATTTTTCGAACTTCTGAAAGGTCGCATCAAACGAGGTAAAAAGACACCTGTAGTTCATGACGAATACATTGGCAAACCCGGCTTTCCTCAGCCGATGCCTCACGAACAGCCACGCCGCGGCATTGTGGTACAGGCCGTGCGTGAGAATGATGACGGGCTGGGAGGGGGATATCCGTTTTGGCCTCCACAGCCGGGGAACAAACCCGAGGGGATACGTAATCATGACAACGAGAAGACCCGCGAAGCCGGTGATCATTCCCTGAAACATCAAACGGGGCAGGCCCTTCCCCGAAGCTTCGAGGATGCGGCGGCGGGGGCCGCCCGCATTTTCGTACCAGAAGAAGGAATAGGTGATAAGCGACACGGCGGCCGCAACGAAAACCAGCAGAAGGCAGATTTTGAACACGATAGTCATGGCTGCGGTAACTCCCCAATGGGCGGCGTTGAACGACCCCGGGCGGCTCGGGCCGTTTAGGGACCGCAACGTAATGGCTTATGCATTTCATGAGTTCGTTCGTAGTTCGTAGGTCGTAGGATGGGTGGAGCGCCCCGCGCAACCCATCGCCTCAGGAGTGCGTGATGGGTTGCGC
>JBAQYM010000148.1:0-4563 GCA_049300095.1 Syntrophobacteraceae bacterium | reverse complement strand
TTCGGCTGGGGAGGCGCGGAGGGGCTTTGAGGTCCGTGGATGAATTGAACGATCCCGCCACGCGGCAGCGACTGCAATTTGCACTGCAAGGACTTGGGTCTGAGGCGGGCGCGGATGTGGAGAAGCTGATAGTGGAACTTGCGGTCCGGTATATATAACAAGTCAATCGGGTTTTGGGCGATCCGGGAAAATAATTCGTGAACTGAACCACCCGGTCCGGCTTCTTTTCAACACACCTGTTCTACCGGAGAAAGCTCGTGAAGAAAATTAAAGTATGTTCCACAATTACCGCCTTGGTAATGCTGGCGGCACTCGCCGGATGCGCGATGCAAAAACCCATGGAGCCCGACGTTGCCGCGGGCTTCAGAAAAGTGGGCTTTGTGATTTTCACTTCCGACGAGCGCCCCGTTGTCCTCGACAATACCGGCTCAGTGGGCCCAAAGCAGGCGGGTGCGCTCTTCTCTGTGCTGGACTATGCCGTAACCCGAAATACCCTGGGGGGCAACGTAGATGACATCAGGAGGAGAGTACCGACTTGCCCTCTAAGGCAAATGCTGGAAAAAGGACTATCGGAAAAGCTTTCGGAGAGATATCAGTTGATCGGCCCGCAACTGCTGTCGGCTGAAATGTCAGGTCCGGACCCAACTGGAAAGGACGGCTTAAATCGCCTGTTGAGCGTTTCCAGAAAACACGCCCTCGATGCCCTGCTGGTTGTTGAATGTGGATACGGCTTGGCCGTTTATCCAGGGGAGAGTTCAATCGTCGCAATCGAGGCTCGGGTAAAAGTATACGATGTCAGGACAGGGGAAACTATTTGTCACACAAGAATCTCATCGGGTGAGTTCTTTCGTGAGCCCAGGACCCTCCAGCAGCTCACGGCCGACGAAGGCGCCTTATTCAAAAAGGATGTTGCCGACGCTGCAAATACCCTCTCGTCCATGATTGCCTCTCAACTTGGCCTTGAGAAGGACTTGACTGAGAAAAGCCCCTATAAAACAATTTCCGAATTCGAAGCAAGCTGCAGCAACCCTTATTCGATCGAACAGGATTGTTCGTTCATTTTTGGAGCCACAAGAGAGATCAATATCGACGGCTGCATAATGCGCGCTGCAGGTTCGAATAACGGCAAATATATCCTGTTGATGGGGTGCTCCTCATTATTAACAAATGTAGACACCACAAGAAATACCCTCGCAGACAATACTAAATCAATACCATACGACTATTGCCTTAACTCAGTCAGAGAAAAATTGGCGCAGGGGAATCTACAGATTCTCACAACCACTAGAATTCTCGACGGCACTGTCATTATAGGCTACTTCCTCGAGTTGAATGGTAATGGATATCCAGTGTTAAAGCAATTTTCTTACTGGAAGTAAACGAGCTATACGTGTCCGGCCTGGTATTAGGCCCATGGAGGGGGTATGTCATTTTTCAAGCTGCTCTTGGTCTTTGCACCGTGGCTTTCGTTCCTGTTCATCGCCCACGGCAGCCTGTTTCGACTCAAGCTCGGGTTGGCGGTTGCTCTGGTTTTGAGCCTCATCATGGGCCTCGCCAAACTGCACCGGGGCGTCATCCTCTGGGCGGGCTTGATTTTCTTCACCTTCGCCACAGTGGCCATCGTTGGTTTCAACAACATGTGGACCGCAAAATACATGGGCATACTCGCCAATGGAACACTGGCTGTTTCCTCATGGATGACCATTGCCCTCAAGAAACCCTTCACCCTGGATTATGCCCGTGAGCACACCGATCCATCACTCTGGGAACATCCGCTTTTCATCAGAACCAATGTCGTCATAACTTCGGTCTGGGCCATGGCTTTCACCGTAAATTCCGTTTTGGCCTGGGGGAAGATGGAACATTTCCTTCTGCCCGAGTGGGGGTATGAAGTAATCTCATACACCTTTCTGCTTGGAACGGCGGCCTTCACGACCTGGTACCCCGATCACATCCGGCGCAAACGAGAGCAAGGAGAAAGAGAACTTTCAACTTGAGCCGGCTGCCATCCGTGTATATACTTTACCATGTCTTCAATACACGCGAAGGAGCATCGCATGGCGCTGAGCATCAGAAATCCACGAGCCGAAAAACTTGCCCGCCAGATTGCGGCCGAAAGTGGGGAGAGCCTTACCGAGGCGATCATCCATGCACTGGAGGAGCGGCTCCAACGTCTGAAAGGACGGCGTACCGCCACGGATGTTGCCGAGGAGATCATCAAGATATCCCTTCGGTGCAGGACACTGCCGGATAAGGATCAACGGGGTGCGGACGAAATCCTCGGCTATGACGAAAGGGGGCTCCCCCAATAATGATCATCGATACTTCCGCCCTGGTCGCTATACTTCTGGGGGAGCCCGAAGCGGAGTCCTTTGCTTTGGCAATAGCCGGCGATCCCAAAAGACTCCTCAGTGCCTTTACAGCCCTTGAGACAGGAATAGTGATAGAGGCAAAGAAGGGCGAATCCGGCGGACGTGAGTTAGACCTCCTCCTCCACCAGGCAAGAATTGAAATTGTGCCGCTGACCGCTGAGCAACTCGAAATTGCACGGATTGCCTGGAGAAAGTTTGGCAAGGGGCGCCACCCGGCAGGACTCAATATTGGCGACTGCTGTTCCTATGCTCTCGCAAAATATGCCGGCGAACCTCTTCTTTTCAAAGGCGACGATTTCGCTCAAACGGACATCGAAACGGCACTCCAGGCATCTTGACCGGCCGAAATTTCCAGATGACCAGCCATGGAGGTTGGACGCAGCCTCCTAAGAATTGCATACGGCAGGGACCCGCGAGAAGAGGTTGCGGCGCTCGGGCGGGGGGGAACGAAGGGGTTGTACGCCGGCTTGGGGACAAGTATATTCAGCTCGCGCGCTGCTTGATGCCCTGCTTTTTGAAGGGCTGGAGGAAATCCGGTTGAAACTTCTCATGTTTTACTCGCCCGAATTCTGGGTAAGGCTTTTCGAGAAGGCCGCGCCGGACGCGCCGGAGCCCGAGGGTGAGGAGACTTTCCGCGGGGCGGTCGTTATTTTCTATCACGCGGAGGCCGAGGACGCCGGGCGCGAGGACAGGGTAATCGCGAAATGGGTCAAGAACGCGAAGTGGCTGGCGGGAAAGTTCGACACGAGGACCGTGGTCCTGCATTCGTTCAATCACCTTTCGCGGAGCAAGGCGCCCTTCGAGAGCGCCGCCGCGATGAAAAGCGAGGTGCGCGCCCGCCTCGAGAGGGTGGGCTTCGCCGTTTTCGAGACCCCCTTCGGATGGCAAAACGAGTGGAAGCTGCACGTTTCCGGAGATTCTCTCGCCAAGGTTTTCAAGGAGATATGACAGGACTATGGAACGAGTGCTCATCGCCCTTGACTGCATACCCGGAGGCCGGAAGATCGTCGATTACCTGGCCCGGGTCCTGGAGGGGACACGGGGCTGCGAGTTTGTCCTCTTCCACATCCTTCCGACAGCCTCGCCCGGCAAATTGAGGATGGGGGAGGTCGAGCGAATCGAGCGCATCCACTCCGAAAGGCCCGATCTCGCGGGCTATTTCTGGAGGGAAGAGGATGAGAAGTGTATGCGCGACGCTTTTGCCCTGGCAAGGGAGACGCTCACGGGGAGCGGGTTTGGCGAAGAGCTGATATCGTCGCATTTCAGCGTGGAATCGGGAGACCTCGCCGACATCATTCTCCAGAAAGCCGACGAGTTCGGGTGTTCGACGATAATCATGGGCCGCAGGCGCATCGGCCGTGTAAAGGGGTTCCTGCTCGGCAGCGTCTCGGGGGCGGTCCTTAAGATGGCGCGCGGCAAATCGGTCTGGGTAATCGACAACTAGGCGCAAAGACAAAGGAGGATATCATGGCGGAAAAGCGGGTTTTCAATAACATCGGCTTCTGCACCGATTTTTCAGAACACGCGGACGAGGCCTTCAACGTTGCCATCGAGCTTGCCGCGCGGTTCGGGGCCAGTCTCCACATCATTCACATCATGGTGAGCTTTTCGCTCGCCCCTCCCGTGCACGCGACCTACATGCCTATTGAATACGACCCCGGTTTTATCGAGGAAGTAACCGAGGCGGCCCGCAAATCGATCAAGGAAAAATACACCGACAGGATACCCGAGGGTGTTTCCAGCGAGGTGAGCCTGCTTTCCGGGTATTCTTCCACGGAAATCCTGAGGACGGTCGAGGAAAAAGGGATCGACCTCATCGTCATGGGCTCTCACGGCCTGACGGGCCTTGCCCACGTGCTCTTCGGCAGCACGGCGGACAGGGTGGTCCGCAAGGCGCCGTGCTCGGTGCTGACGGTGAGGGCGCAAAAATAGCCAACGGCGAAGTTGCGACAGGTGTTGCCAAAACAGGGCGGAGGTTTCCCCCCAGGCGTGGCCAAAACAGGGCGAGGGTCTCCCCTCCCTTGGCGGGAGGGGCTGGGGGAGGGGGTCGTAAGTAGTTGAAAATTCAACACCCTCCCCTAACCCCTCCCATCGAAGGGAGGGGGACTTGTGTCCAGCTCAACTGCCGCGCATCCTGAATATTTCTTTGGGCAACAGCCCGGGAAAGCCCGTCCCACGATGGGGATCGCCT
>JBAQYM010000147.1:0-43224 GCA_049300095.1 Syntrophobacteraceae bacterium | reverse complement strand
GGGATCAACCCCGCCCCTACACCTGCCCACGATATGAATCATCACCACCTCGTAGGGGCGGGGTTGATCCCCGCCCGGACTGTCCAAAGGGAGGGACCCCTTTTTCAACACCCCGCGAGACGGTTGCGAGTTGAACGATTAGCCCGATTGGTGTATCTTATTGGAAATTAATGAAATTCATTGTTAACATTTCAAGTGTGTCATTCGGCTTACTCCCCTCGCGCGGGAAAGCTTGATTGGGTGGGAATATCGGCAGGTGAGAGGGACTTTGAGAAAAATCGGTTCGGGCGCCGCCTCGGAGAGTCCCGAGGTGGTGAGTTCGTGGAGTTCCCTGAGCCTGGTCGCACCCATTTTCAGACGGCATATTCTCCGGCTGCTGGGCGGGTTCCTGGCCCTTATCCTGGTCGACCTGCTCCAACTTTTCATCCCGCGGATCGTCAAGGCGGCAGTGGACGCGATTCAGTTCGGCACGGCCACCGCCTCCCAGCTTCTCGGCTACGGACTCTATATCGTCTTGATCGCCCTGGTCATCGCGGTCTTTCGATATGTCTGGCGTCAGTTCATCTTCGGGTTTTCGAGGCTCCTCGAAACCGAGCTTCGAAACCGCATGTTCGCCCACCTGCTCCAACTCGATAAGTCCTATTTCCAGAGAACCACGGCGGGTGAAGCGATGGCGCTTGCCACAAACGACCTCTCCTCGGTGCAGCTTGCGGCCGGGATGGGCCTTGTGGCCTTCGTCGACGCCGTCTTCATGGGGCTGGCGGCCTTCGGTTTCATGCTCTACATCCACCCGGGGCTGACGATCATCGCCGTTGCCCCCATGCCCGTGCTGGCTGTGCTCACGCGCGTCCTTTCCTCGCGCCTTCACAAGCGGTTCAAAAAGGTGCAGGAACAATTCTCGACGCTCACCGAATTTGTGCGCTCGACCATTTCCTCGATTCGTCTGGTCAAGGCGTACAACCAGGAAGAACTCCAGTCGGCCCGCTTTAACGAGATGGGCGAGACCTACGTGAGGAACAATCTCCGGCTGGCATTCGTATATGGAACGCTTTTCCCCATCGCTATGTTCATCGGAAACGCCAGCATGCTGCTGGTGCTTGTTTTCGGCGGCAGGCTGACAATTCTGGGGTCGATCACGGCGGGGGATTTCGTCGCCTTCATCAGCTACCTTTTCATCATGACCTGGCCGATGATGGCGATGGGCTGGGTGGCCGACCTGTTCCAGCGCGGGGTGACCTCCTTATCCCGCATACACGCCCTGCTGAACGAACAGCCGGACCTTCGCGAGAGCGCCGGGGCCGTTTCGCGCGAGATCACGCGCGGTGAGATAGGTCTCGATGACCTTACCTTTGCCTACCCCGGCCAGGTCGCGGCGAGTCTCAAGAGCATCAGCCTCCGGGTCCAGCGGGGGGAGTTCCTTGGGATTGTCGGCCGAACGGGCGCGGGGAAGACGACTCTATGCAATCTGCTCGCGCGGCTCTACCCGGTGCCGGACGGAACGCTTTTCTTCGACGGGTTCGACGTAAACGGGCTCTCGCTCCACTCCATCCGCAGCGCGATAGCCTACGTGCCCCAGGACGTAGTGCTCTTTTCCGACACGGTTGCCTTTAATATCGCCTTCGGAAAGCCCGACGCCGCGCCCGACGAAATCGAACGGGTGGCGAGGGCCGCCGCGATACACGAAGAAATAGCCGCGATGCCGCAGGGCTACGATACCAGGATAGGGGAGAGGGGCGTTAAGCTTTCCGGGGGGCAGAGGCAGAGGATCGCCATCGCGCGGGCGCTCCTGCTCGACCGGCCCGTGATCATTATCGACGATGCGCTCTCGGCAGTGGACATGGAAACCGAGCACGCCATCATCCGGTCGATCTCTTCCTACCTGGCGGGTCGGACCTGTATCATCGTGTCGCACAGGGTGGCCCCGCTGGCCGACGCAACCGAGATCGTGGTGATGGACAACGGGCGAATCATCGACCGGGGACCGCACGAAGAGCTTATCGAGCGCAACGCCTTCTATGCGACCATCTACAAGCGGCAGACCTCGGGCGGCGAAGGCGAAAAACAGACAACGGCGACAACCGATGGACCTTGACCAGGAATCTTTCGAACGCGAGCAGGTACGCTATCTCGGGGACTTCAAACTCTGGGGGCGGCTGCTCAAATTCATGCTCCCCCAGTGGCGATGGGTGCTCGTCGCCGTGGGGCTCGCCTTCGTCATCACGGGAGCAAGCCTCACCTGGCCCTGGCTCGTCCAGGTCGCGATGGACCGCTACATCATAAACGACGCCGTCCCCGTCGATGAAAGGCTGCGGGGGGTCTCGACCATCGCCGTCCTTTTCCTGGGGGTGGTCCTCATCGGGTTTGTGGCAAACTTTTTCCAGGTGATCGCCCTCGAATGGACCGGCCAGAGGATAATGCATTCCCTGCGCCAGCGCCTTTTTACCCACGTCATTCAGCTCAACCTCTCATTTTTCAGCGCCCACCGGGTCGGGAGGCTCGTTACCCGGCACACGAACGACATCCAGAACATGTACGAGATGTTTACCTCGGTCATTATCACGCTCTTTAACGAGGGGGTGCGGCTGGTGGGGATTCTCGGCATCCTGTACTGGATGAACTGGCGTCTCTCGCTCCTGCTCTCGATTACATTCCCGCTGATGATCCTGATAACCCTGTGGTTCGGGAGGCTGTCGCGGGAAGCTTTCCGCAGGATACGCGCGCATCTTGCCGGGATTAACGGCTTTTTGCAGGAGGCGGTTTCCGGGATTTCGATCATCCAGATTTTCCTTCGCGAGCGGGATGCGAGGGACAGATTTACGGGACTCAACCGGAGGTACTTCGACGCCGCAATGTACCAGGTCAGGGTTTTCGGTGTCTTTGTGCCACTTATCGAAGTGATGGGATCGGTCTCGCTCGCGCTCATCATCTGGTACGGCGGCCGGCAGATACTTGAAAATTACATGACCCTCGGAATACTCACGGCGTTCATCTCCTATATGCGGCTCTTTTTTCAGCCCATCCGGGAGCTTTCGCAAAAATACACCATCGTGCAGTCGGCCATGGCCTCGGCCGAGAGGATCTTTCAACTCCTGGAAGCCAGGGACCACATGCCCGAGGTGATCGACCCCGTCGAGTTGCCGAAGGTCAGGGGGGAGATAGCGTTCCGCAACGTTGTTTTCGGCTACGACTCGCAGAGGCCGGTCCTCAAAGATGTATCCTTTGCCGTGGCGCCCGGCGAGACGCTGGCCATCGTGGGGGCCACCGGGTCGGGGAAAACCACGCTCATCAACCTTCTCGAGCGGTTCTACGATCCGGAGCGGGGGGAAATACTGCTCGACGGCATCGAGCTTCGCAGGTTCGAGCCGAAATGGCTCCGCGAGCAGATCGGGCTTGTCATGCAGGATATTTTCATCGTTCCGGGGAGCATCAGGGAGAATATTCTGCTCGACCGCGATCTGCCGGGGCCTGAACTCGATGAAATCGTGAGGCTCTCACAGTTGTCGAACCTCGTTTCGAGGCTTCCCGAAGGCATCGAGACAAGAATCGGCGAGGCGGGGATGGACCTTTCCGCCGGGGAAAAACAACTCCTGTCGTTTGCACGGGTGCTCGCCCGGAACCCCAGGATACTGATCCTGGACGAGGCCACGGCGAACGTGGACACGGAAACGGAAATGCTCGTCGAGCAGGCGATCCAGGCGGTCCTATCCAACCGCACCAGTATCATCATCGCCCACCGGCTATCGACGATCAGGCGCGCAAACCAGATTATCGTGATCGATCAGGGAAGGATTGTGGAGCAGGGCACTCACGACGCATTGATGGAAAGGATCGGCCTCTATTACCATCTGCAAACACTGCAAAACGGGGTGCAGGGATTGAGGAATTGAGGGATTGAGGGATTGACGACGCGCGATCAGTCCCCCACGCTCCCAATTCCTCAATCCCTCAATCCCTAAATTCAGTAATTAACTAATTCCAGCTCAGCACGTCCGCGCTTTCGCCTTCGCCGCCTTCCTGCCCGTCAGAACCGAAAGAATAAAGATCGTAGTCGCCATGTTCACCGGGCGCGCGATAAATGTAGACTTTGCCCCAGGGATCGGGGGGAACGTCCTTGGGAAGGTAGGGGCCGTCCCAGTGCTCGAGGCGGGGATTTTTCCGGAGGGCGTCAAGGCCTTCTTCCGTTGACGGGTAGCGGCCCACATCGAGCCGGAACTGGTCGAGGGCCCCGCCGAGCAGCGCTATCTGCGTCTTTGCGGCCTTTTGCTTGGACGTGCCGATCTTTTGAAACATCTTCGGGCCGACCAGGGCGGCAAGAAGGCTGAGGATGATCATGACTATCAAGAGCTCGATAAGGGTGAAGCCCTTCTCGAAGCCCCTTGCGGCTGCCCTGTCTTTGCAGCGAAACATGGCTTTGAACTCCAACTGGGGGTGATGTGGACGGAAGCGGCATCGGGCGCTTTGTGCCCACGGAATGCAACTGCCGCTGGAGAAAATGCCGTTCACCGGATAAGTTTCCGGATTGATAGACTAACCGCCCTCCACCGAAGTGTCAATCCCCGGAAATCATCCCCCCGCATCGAGGCTTACGCGGTCTGATTTCCGCCTTCTTCCTCGTCCGTATCCGGGACCAGAGCATCCAGGGTAAAACCGGCGGATTCGCCGCGAAGAAAGAGGTCGCCGTCTTTTCCGACGGAAAGCGGCGCGCGGTACTGTCTTTTGAATTCGAGAACAAATCTGCCCTCGATGAGTTTTGCGGTAACCTTTTCACCGTTGGGAAGGCAATATCGCTGACCATCTACAAGCTGCATCCTGGAAACTCCTCTTTAGCCGGAACGGGAATGTGTCGTTTATAGTAGTGGGTGCAATATGGCGCACGCGAGGAATAAAATACAATTTCCTGTGATCGGTGCAAGGTAAAAAAGAAGGGAAGCCGGTCTAGGGCAAATGCCAATATATTGCCCAAGATATCCCGGATCGGCGGTTTACATCGTATTCGAGGATGATTATGATTTCGGCCGACGGGCAATCTTACACATTGCACGCACTTATATAGGGAGGGAGCAAACATGAGCCGACATATTGTTGGGAAAATGGATGTGTTCAGAGGCGATAAACTGGACAGCCTGAACACGGAACCATCCGAAAACATCGAAATAAGACCGGTAGAGACCTCATTGTCTCCCTCGGGGCCGGGTGAGACGGAAAAAGACCTGGGCGAGATCCGGCGGAATGAGAAGGTCGAACTGTTGATGAAAAACATCAGGGAATTCATCCGCGGCATCGACACCAAAGCCCTGTAGCGTCTTCCGCGCATCCGCCAGTCCATGTTCTAAACCCTCTTCCGTGCGGCCTCCGTCCGTGTGGAAGAGGTTTTTTTATGCGGAAATGAGGGTGCGGCCGGGCGGGCGACCAAATATCCCGTTTGCTTGCACATCGGTTGCTAACCCGGCCAAGATTGATTATAAACGTCTTCTATCCGCAGACCGCCGGCTCTGCCGAAATCCGGATGGAAGGTCTTCAGCTCTATGGCCCCAGCACGATTCAGATCGACGGCTTTCAGGGTTTTGTGCCTGTTTGTCGCGCTAAGCTTTGTCTTCGCTCCCCTGTCGGGGGCCTCGGAAGTGCTCCGCCAGCCCGCAAACAGAGTGCCCGGCGACTGGCTTGTGGTGCAGCTTAGCGCCGAGCCGTCCACCCTGAATCCGATTACCTCGACCGATGCCTACGCGTCGAATATCGATGGTTACATATACGAATCTCTGCTGAGAAGAGACGAGGAATCCCTCGAACTTGTACCGGTCCTTGCCGAGAGTTGGGAGATCGCTCCCGATCACCTCACCTACACTTTCCATCTGAAAAAAGACGTAAAATGGGAGGACGGCCGGCTGTTCACGGCAAGAGACATCCTGTTTTCGTTCGACCGCATAAGGGACCCGAAGGTCGATGCGGCCCACCTGCGAAACTATTACCAGGACATCGAAAAAGTCGAGGCGGTGGACGACTTTACCGTACGGTATCGATACAGGACACCCTATTTTCGGGCCCTGGAGTTTTGCGGCGGGATTCCTATAGTTCCGGCGCACCTTTTCAAGGAAGGCGAGAACTTCAATCAGCACCCCATCGGGCGGAAACCGCTGGGCACCGGCCCTTACAAGCTGCTCCACTGGGAAACGGGGAAGGAAATCGTCCTTGTCCGAAACGAGAATTACTGGGGAGAAAAACCGGCGTTAAAAAGGATCGTTTTCAAAGTTATCACAGACCCCACCGTCGCCCTGCATGTGCTCAAACAGGGAGGGCTCGACGAGATGGGGCTGAGGCCGATCCAATGGGAGAAGCAGACCCAGACCAAGAGGTTCGAAGAGAATTTCCAGAAGCTCAGCTATTATCTTCCAAGCTATTCGTATATAGGATGGAACTCGCGGAGGCCGCTTTTTTCCGACAAACGGGTCCGGCAGGCCATGACCATGCTGGTGGACCGGGAACTGATCCTGAAAAAGATCCTTTTCGGCCTCGGGACGATAGTCTCCGGCCCCTTCTATATCAACAGCCCCGAGTACGACAAAGACCTGAAGCCCTATCCCTATGATCCGCCGGCGGCCCTTGCGCTGCTGAAATCCGCGGGATGGGGCTACCGCGACGGTGACAGCGTTCTGCAAAAGGATGGAAAGCCGTTCGAATTCGAGTTCCTGATCTCTGCCGGGGGGAAATTTGCCGAGCAGCTTGGCACCATGCTCCAGGAAAACCTCAAAGACGTCGGCATCAAGATGTCCATCCGCAAGCTCGAATGGGCGGTGTTCATCCAGAGAATCGAGGAGAACAACTTCGATGCCTGCACCATGGGCTGGTCGATGGGATGGGAATCCGATCCTTACCAGATTTGGCACTCATCCCAGGCAAAGGGAAAAGGGTCGAATTTCGTGGGATTTATCAACGCGGAGGCGGACACGCTGCTCGAAGAGGCCCGAAGGGAGTTCGACCGCGAGAAGAGATTGGCGTTGTACCACCGTTTTCAGAAAATAGTATACGACGAGCAGCCCTACACGTTCCTTTTTACAAACAAGGCGCTCGTGGCGGTATCGAGGCGGTTCCAAAACGTGGTGGTCTATCCGATGGGCCTGGCCCCCCTTTACTGGTGGGTCCCGAAGGCGAATCAGAAATACGGGGACCATTGATCTCGAAGCCGCCCTTTATGAAGTGTGTGGATACAGGGATGGATAACTTTACCAGGTCCTCGCATAACATGTTTGTCTCACAGGCCATAAACCGCGCGGGCATCCGGGGAAGAAAGAAGGAATGGATCCGGGACCACCTCGGCGACCCGGAATCCTTTTTTGTTCCGGTCTGGCAGTCGCGGGTGCTGGTATCCGACGGAGACGAACCGAGGCCCATACTGCTCTCATATAGCCAGGCGCGGCAGTTTGCGGGTAACGACGACGAATCCGTTTTCCTTGGCCGGGAGGAAGGGCGGTGTTATTTTGCCGTAAGCATCCAAACACCGGATGCTGCGCCGCCGGCCGAACTCACGGCCCTTGGCCGGTTTAGGGACCTGCGCGCCGTAGGGCCGCTGCTGTCTCAAAATGACGGGGCGCTTCTCGCCTACGCCAAAATTATCACCTACTGGCACGGCCGAAACCGGTTTTGCGGCGTTTGCGGGAGCCCCAACCGGGTGAGCCAGGGCGGCCATCAGCGGACCTGCTCGGACCCCGGGTGCGGGGCGCTTCACTTCCCGCGAACCGATCCGGCGATCATCGTGCTGGTGCGTTCCGGCGAAAAGTGCCTGCTTGGCAGGCAGTCCGTTTGGCCCGAGCGCATGTACTCGGTCCTGGCGGGGTTTGTCGAACCCGGCGAGAGCGCCGAGGCGGCGGTTGTGCGTGAAGTGTTCGAGGAGACGAGCGTGCGGGTAACAAATATTCACTATCATTCGTCTCAGCCCTGGCCGTTTCCCTGCTCGCTTATGATCGGATTTTGCGCCGAAGCGGAAGGCGAGGAAGTGTGCCTTCGCGACAGGGAACTCGAAGACGCGCGTTGGTTTAGCCGCGAAGAATTCAGGACGGCCGTCGAGGGCGGCGCGATTCGGCTCCCCTCTCGGATTTCGATTGCGCACCAGCTCATCAGGGACTGGTTCGACGCGCAAAGTCCCGTGCCCCTGCGCGAACTCGCGACGCCGGAGCGCACGGCATACTACGGCGACCGCAAGTGACCGGTAAAGAGTGAAGAGTGAAGAGAAAAACATATTGCCGTTTGGTGCGCCTCTGCTTTTTCTGCTCGCCGCTCACGATTCTCTCCGCGTCCTCCGCGTCTTTGCGGTGAACCATTCTGACCGGGAAAGGACTGATTGCCTGAAATGAAAGCCTACCTGTTAAAAAGGCTGCTCCAGATGGTCCCGACCCTGCTGGGGATTACTTTTATCACGTTTCTCATCATCCAGCTCGCGCCGGGAAACCCCGCCATGCTGAAGATCCAGATGGGCACGGGCCAGGGGGAACTCGGCGGCGACAAGGCCATCTCAGCGCAGATAATTCAGCAGACAAAAGAACTCTACGGGCTGGACAAGCCCCTTCCGGTCCAGTACCTGCTTTGGGTAAAACGTGTCTTCACGCTCGATTTCGGCACCTCCTACAAAGACCACCGAAACGTATGGGACAAGATCGCCGAACGGCTTCCGATAACCATTCAGTTAAACATCATCTCGATATTTCTGGTTTATTTGATAGCGATTCCCTGCGGCATCTATTCCGCGACGCATACGGGGACCTTTTCCGACCGCGCCATGACCCTGGGCTTTTTTTTCCTCTACTCGCTGCCCAACTTCTGGGTGGCCGTGCTGATCATAATGCTTTTCGGCGGAGGGGATTTTTGGGACATCTTTCCGGTCTACGGCATATCCTCGATTGGAAGCGAAACGATGGGCTGGTTGCCCTGGCTCGCCGACCGGGCATGGCACCTCGTGGTCCCGGTGGCCTGTCTTACCTACGGCGGCCTGGCTTATCTTTCCCGGCTGACCCGGGCGGACATGCTCGAAGTGATACGCGAAGACTACATTCGCACGGCCCGCGCAAAAGGCCTGAGCGAGCGCGTGGTCATCTACAAGCATGCTTTCCGCAACGCATTGCTTCCGATCGTCACGCTCCTGGCTTTCCTCTTGCCGTCGATGTTCGGCGGCAGCGTAATAATCGAGAGCATATTTTCGATCCCCGGAATGGGGCAACTCGGGTTCGAGGCGGTTTTAAGCCGCGATTACCCCGTCATCATGGCGATCACGACCATTTCGGCTTTTCTCACCCTGATCGGGCTCCTCATATCCGATGTCCTCTATGCGGCGCTCGATCCGAGGATCAAGCTGGAATGATGGGTGAAGAGTGAGAAGTGAAGAGTGAACGGTAAACAGTGTGGGGTGAGCAGTGCCTGATTTGAGCGGATCACCCCATAGAGCGGCGTCATGCCGGCGAAAGCCGGTATCCAGCGGGTATGTGGCGTGGACTGGATTCCGGCTTCCGCCGGAATGGCGATTCGGGAGGTTTTTCTCAGGATTTGGCTTTGATATGGGCGATTTGATTTGATATGAGCGATTTGATATGAGCGATCCCGCAAAGACCGGCGCGTTGCAGGTCGAGACCGGACTCGAACGGAAAAAGGAAGTCCCCAACACCTACTGGAGAATGGTCAGCTACCACTTCAAGAAGAGGAAGCTTGCCGTCATGGGATTGTGGGTAACCGGATTTCTGTTCTTCGTCGCGATTTTCGCCCCGCTTCTGGCAAACGATAAGCCCATCCTGTTCTATCACCAGGGCGGGGTATATTTCCCGGTGTTTTCCGGGGCCGACAGGGTCGGGGATTTTGTCTGGAAGGACTTGAAAAAGAAAGCCCCGTTCATGTTCCATCGCATTACGGGCAAAGAGGAGGCCGTCGCCGTATGGCCCCCGGTGCCGTATTCGCCGACCGAATACAACCTGCTCGAATTTCTTGCGGCCCCGTCGGCGCTCCACTGGTTCGGGACGGACGACAGTGGCCGGGACGTGTTGAGCCGGATGATCCACGGCGCGAAGATTTCGCTCTCGGTGGGTTTTGTCGCGGTGGGGATCGCGCTGGTGATAGGGATATTTCTCGGGGCGCTCGCCGGGTATTTTGGCGGATGGACGGACGTGGTGATAAGCCGCATCATCGAGATCATGCTGACCATTCCCACGTTTTTCCTTATCATCGCCGTAATCAGCCTTGGCGAAAGCTCGCCGTTGCTTCCTGGTGGCATTTACAACATCATGATAGTAATCGGTCTTACAGGTTGGATGGGTGTTGCCCGGTTCGTGCGGGCCGAGTTTCTCAAACTCAAGCAGCTCGATTTCATCACGGCCCTGCGCGCCCTCGGAGCGTCGCACCGAAGGATCATCTTCCTTCACATGCTTCCCAACGCGATGGCGCCCGTTCTGGTTTCGGCCGTTTTCGGCATAGCCGGGGCGATCCTCACCGAATCGAGCCTGAGTTTTCTGGGCTTTGGCGTGCCGCCCCCAACGCCCAGTTGGGGCGACATTTTGTCCCAGAGCCGCGATTATATCGAATTCGCGTGGTGGCTAACCGTTTTTCCGGGTTTTGCGATATTTATCAGCATCACCGCCTATAACCTGGTGGGCGAGGGCCTGCGCGACGCCATGGACCCCAGGCTGTTCAGGTAAACTGCGAAAATGCGCCTGCCACATCACGAGGAAGACGGCGGAATCCTCACCGTCAGCAAGCTCAACCAGCAGATAAAGACGCTGCTCGAGGCGCATTTCCCCTTTGTTTGGGTGCGGGGTGAAATTTCGAATTTTCGTGTCCCGGCTTCGGGACATTTTTATTTCACGCTAAAAGACGAACACAGCCAGGTCCCCGCCGTTTTTTTCCGGCAGCAGAACCGGTTCCTGCGCTACGTGCCGCAAGCGGGGATGGAGGTGATCTGCCAGGCGCGCCTGAGCGTCTACGAGCCGCGCGGGGAATACCAGATCATCGTTGAAGTGATGGAACCGGCGGGCGTCGGGGCGCTCCAGCTCGCCTTCGAGCAGCTCAAAAAAAAGCTCGAAGCCGAAGGCCTTTTCGATCACGCCCGTAAGAAACCTTTTCCGCTGTGCCCTCAAAATATTTGTATCGTCACGTCGCGAACCGGGGCGGCGATAAGGGACATTCTCAAGCTATTCGAGCGAAGCCCGTATCCGCTGAACGTTACGCTCTTTCCGGTCGCGGTGCAGGGGGCCGAGGCGAGCCGCGAGATATCCCAGGCCGTCGCGGCGGCAAACGCGCTTGCCGGTGAGCATCAATGGGACGTAATGATAGTCGGCCGGGGAGGGGGGAGCCTCGAAGACCTGTGGTCGTTTAACGAGGAGGCGGTCGCGCGCGCGATCTCGGAATCCTCGATTCCCGTCATCTCGGCGGTGGGGCACGAAATCGATTTCACCATTGCCGACCTTGTGGCCGATATGCGCATGCCCACCCCGAGCGCGGCGGCGGAATGGGTTGTCGGCAGGCTCGAAAAATTTCACCGCGACCTGCACGGCTTTCGCGACCGGGTAACCCACGTTTTCAGACAAAGGCTCGATACCCTGGCATTCAAGCTGAAATTTCTCGAAAGCCGGGTCACTCATCCCAAAAGACGCCTGGAGGATCTCAAGCTCTTGCT
This sequence comes from Syntrophobacteraceae bacterium, assembly GCA_049300095.1. GTDB lineage: Bacteria > Desulfobacterota > Syntrophobacteria > Syntrophobacterales > Syntrophobacteraceae > SbD1. The sequence goes on along the minus strand of JBAQYM010000147.1, from coordinate 31,580 downwards.
CGACGACCGAATCGAGCGCCTCGAACTTGCGCTGAATCGTCGCATGGAGAGGTGCCGCACATTGCATTCGCACCTCGGAGACAGGCTGCTCCACCTCAATCCTGGGGCGCAAATCCTGAGGCACCGCGCCGAGTTGGACCGGCAGAGCAAGGAACTCATTCTCCAGCACCAAAGGATTTTGGATGGATTCGGGCTCGCGTTCCAGCGCAACCTCTCGCGCCTTGAGACCCTGAGCCCCCTTGGGGTCCTCAACCGCGGGTATTCGATAGCCTACAGGGCTAAGGATCGGAAAATTATCAGGAAATCAATCGAGGTGGCCGCCGGGGACAAGGTTATCGTGCGTCTCGCCGAAGGGCGGCTCGATTGCACTGTCGATGGGCCCCGCGATCTGCACGATGATGCATGAAGAAAGGTGATTGGCCGTGGCGAAGAAGAAAAGCGACCAGTTTGAAGACGCGCTGAAACGGCTCCAGGAGATCGTCGAGAAGCTCGAAAAGGGCGACCTGCCCCTGGAAGAGGCGATGGAGTGTTTTTCCGAGGGGATGCGGCTTGCCCAGACCTGCCACAACAAACTTGAGGAAGCGGAAAACAAGGTCCGGATGCTTCTAAAAGACCAGCAGGGCGGCTGGGCGTCGGCCCCGTTCGAGGCTCCCCCCGCCGCTTCCGGGCGCGAGGATCGCGAGTAAACGTTTTTGCGTTTCATTTGCAGTGGAATAACCATACCGGGCATGGTAGTATGGTTTTGGGCGGTTAACGCCTAATAAATCTCGCAGGGGCTATCGATTTCGAGCTTTTATGATTTATTACCATCTCCGAAAAACGGGGGTGATCTTTGCGTAAAAGCGGACCGGCAGTTATGCCCGAATTTAATTTAAAAAGTTACCTCGCCGAGCGAAAGCAGTTAATAGACTCCGCACTGGAGAGGATCTTCCCGGTTGCCTCGGGCCTTCAGAAACGGGTGATCGAGGCGGCGCGCTACAGCCTTTTCGCGGGCGGAAAACGATTGCGCCCGATTTTGTGCCTGGCCGCCGCCGATGTCGCGGGCGGACCGCTCGAACCGGTCATGCCGGCCGCGTGCGCTCTCGAGATGATACATACCTATTCGCTGATACACGACGATCTGCCGGCGATGGATAACGATGATTTCAGGCGCGGCGTTCCCACCAATCACAAAGTGTATGGCGAGGCGATAGCGGTCCTGGCCGGAGACGCCCTGGTGACCGAGGCTTTCGAATTCCTGGCCGCCTGCCGCCACGACGGCGTGGGGGCGGAAAAAGTGCTCGATGTAATCAGCATCACCGTCAAGGCTGCGGGCTACAGGGGGATGATCGGCGGACAGGTCATAGACCTCGAGTGCGAAAACCGCAAAGTCGACCTTGCGACCGTCGAGTACATGCACATCCACAAGACCGGCGCCCTGCTTTCGGCATCCCTGGAGATCGGGGCAATCCTCGGCGGAGGTGATGACGATCTCGTGAAGGCCATGAGAAGCTTCGGCCATCACCTCGGGCTCGCATTCCAGATCACCGACGACCTGCTCGACGTGGAAGGCGACGCCGCCGTGATGGGCAAGAAGCCGGGTTCGGATGTCGCGAAAAATAAAATGACCTATCCGGCCCTGCTCGGTTTGGCGCAGTCGAGGCAAGCGGCCCGTGACCACGTGGAGCGCGCCGTCGAGGCGCTGGAATCTTTTCGTGAAACCGCCGAGCCCCTGCGGGCCATCGCCCGTTACCTGCTCGTGCGGAAGGCGTGATGTGTTAAAAGGTCTTGACCTTTGCCCGGCAATTCATTTATTAACGGCGGGCATCAGGCAAGTCCGGGAAGAGGAGAGGGTTGAAATTGAGCAAGAAACCGGCTGAAAATAGCCTGCTTTCGCAGATCGAGACCTCTTGTCAGCTAAGAAGCCTGTCTTATGAGCAGCTCCAGGAATTGGCTCGTGAAATCCGGGAGCGGATCATTTCCGTCGTCTCCAAAAACGGCGGGCACCTCGCGCCCAACCTCGGTGTTGTCGAACTTACCATCGCTCTCCATTATGTCTTCGATGCCGCCTACGACCGCATAATCTGGGACGTCGGCCACCAGGCATACACCCATAAGCTTCTCACCGGCCGCAACGCGCAGTTCGACACCTTGCGCCAGTCCGGCGGGATAAGCGGTTTTCCCAAGCGCGCCGAGAGCCGCTGCGACGCTTTCGATACGGGCCACTCCGGCACATCGATTTCCGCCGCCCTCGGGATGACCGTGGCGCATAATCTCAAGGAAAGCTCCGCGCGGGCAATCGCCGTCATAGGCGACGGAAGCATGACCGGAGGCATGGCCTTCGAAGCGATGAATCATGCCGGGGACCTGGCAAAGAACCTGATTATCGTTCTCAACGATAACGAAATGTCCATATCCCCGAACGTGGGGGCGCTTTCGTCCTTCCTCAGCAGGAAGCTGTCCGGCAAGACCCTCATGTATCTCAAGCGGGAGATGGAGAATTTCCTCAAGTCGATGTCGGGCCTGGGCACCAACATCCTCCAGGTGCTGCGGCGCAGCGTGGATTCGCTCATCAGCTTTTTTACGCCCGGAATGCTCTTCCAGGCGCTCGAAATCCATTATATCGGCCCCATCAACGGGCACCGGATCGACAAGCTCATCGATGCTTTCCAGACCGCGCGCGACGTGGACGGCCCGGTGCTGATCCACGTGATAACCCGCAAGGGCAGGGGCTACGGGCCGGCCGAAAAGGACCCCACGAGCTTCCACGGCGTCGGGGCATTTGACATTGCAACCGGGGAGAGTTTGAGCGCCGGGGGCGGCCTGTCGTATACGAAGGTGTTCGGAATGGCGATGAAAAAGCTCGCCGATCAGGACCCGAAGGTCATCGGCATAACCGCCGCGATGCTCCAGGGAACCGGGCTGGACTGCTTTGCGGAAAAATATCCCGACCGTTTTTTTGATGTCGGCATCGCCGAGCAGCACGCCGTGACCTTTGCGGCGGGGCTTGCCGCCGAAGGGTTTAAGCCGGTTGTGGCGGTGTATTCGACATTCCTGCAGCGCGCCTACGACCAGGTGTTGCACGATGTCTGCCTGCAGAACCTTCCGGTCGTTTTTGCGATGGACCGCGGCGGGATCGTTGGGGAAGACGGCCCGACCCACCACGGCCTCTTCGACCTGTCCTTTCTGCGAAGTATTCCCAATATGGTGTTGATGGCGCCCAAGGATGAAAACGAGCTCCAGCACATGCTCAAGACCGCGATTGACCACAATGGCCCGGCCGCGGTGCGCTATCCCCGAGGCAACGGACACGGGGTCGCGCTCGACGAGGAGCTTCACGCCCTGCCGATGGGGAAAGGCGAGTTGTTGCGCGAAGGGAAGGACGTGCTGATAGTCGGCATCGGCCTGACGGTGCAGAGCGCGCTGGAAGCCGCGAAAAAGCTCGAAGGCGACGGAGTGGACGCCGCCGTCATCAACGCGCGCTTCGTCAAGCCCCTGGACCGGGAACTCATACTCTCCTGGGCCCGGAAGGTCGGAAATGTTATCACGGTCGAGGAAAACGTGCTCCAGGGCGGCTTCGGTAGCGCCGTGCTCGAAATGTTCCAGGAAGAGTCCTTTTTCCCGAAGGCATTCACCCGCCTGGGTATGCCCGATACGTTCATCCCTCACGGAGGCCAGGCTGCTCTGCGAAATCTTTACGGGATTGATGCCGAGGCGATCGAAAACGCCGCTCTGCGTATGATTGAATCCCGCCATGCCAAAATCCTTCACGCGATTGGACAAACTGCTTGTAGATAGGGGGTTGGCGCCGACCCGCGAACGCGCCCAGGCCCTGATTCTCGCCGCAAAAGTCCAGGTAGACGGCCGCATTTTTACCAAGGCCGGCCAAAAAATATCCGAAGACGTTGAAGTCCGTGTGATCGAGGAGGCCATCCCGTATGTCAGCAGGGGAGGGCTCAAGCTCGATCACGCGATCCGGACGTTTTGCATCGAGGTTTCGGGGCGCATCGCCCTGGATGCCGGCGCGTCGACCGGGGGATTCACCGATTGCCTGCTCTCATTCGGCGCGCTGCGCGTGTATGCCGTGGACGTGGGATATGGGCAGCTAGCGCTCAAGCTCAGGAACGATCCCCGCGTGGTGGTGATCGAGAGGGAAAATATCCGGTACATGGCTGCCGAGCGCATTCCCGAGCCCGTCCAGATTGCCACGGTCGATACTTCATTCATTTCCCTGAGGCTGGTGATTCCCGCTGTAATGAAATTCATTGAACCCAGGGGGGTCCTCGTCGCGCTCATAAAGCCGCAGTTTGAGGCCGGGCGCGAACAGGCGTCCAGAGGCGGCGGGGTCATACGGGACCCCGCGATCCACGAACGGGTGTGCGAATCGGTATCCGAGTTTACGCGGGACCTCGGGTTTCATATCCTCGGGATAATCCCGTCTCCCATCCTCGGCCCCAAGGGAAACCGTGAATTCCTGATGGCCGCGGTCCACCTTCCAATTGCCTGAAAAATATCGAAGCGATGCGCATCCACCTGGTTTTTGTCGGAAAAACGGGATTCCGCGATCTCGAATCGGCCATCGGCCGCTACGTCGAACGCCTTGGACACTATTGCCCCGTGCGGGTGCACTACGTAAAGGCTGAAAAGATCACTCCCGGCATGAACGAGGATACTGTCCGTCTGCGCGAGGGGGAGCGCATCGCCAAACTCGTGAACCGGCAGGGGCGTCTTGTGGTGCTGGACCAGGGCGGAAGTGATCTCGATTCGCCGGGACTTGCGCGCTTCATGCGGAAACACCTGGAGTCGGGCGTCTCGGAGATGTGGATAGCGGTGGGCGGGCCGGTGGGAGTCTCGCGGGAATTATTGAAGAGCGCCGACAGTGTGATTTCACTCTCCAAGATGACATTTGCGCACGACCTGGCGCGGTTGGTGCTTGTCGAACAGCTCTACCGGGCGTTCACCATATTAAGAGGGGAACCGTATCACAAGTGAGTGAAGAGTGAGGAGTGAGGGGTGAGGAGTGAGGGGTGAGGAGTGAGGGGTGAGGGGTGAGGGGTGAGGGGTGAGGAGTGAAGGGTGAGGAGTGAAGGGTGAGGAGTGAAGGGTCCAGCCGGAAAAAGGCAGGCTGGAAAGCCCGTCACACGACATGAGACCTTTGCATAACTACCCCAGCGTCATTCCGGCGGACGCCGGAATCCAGGTTTTTAAACGCCTCCCGGGTCCCGGCGGCTGCCACGGACCTGATCCGTGGTCCGCCGTGACGACGACATTGGAGTATTGCGCAAAGGTCTCAACGTGTCCCGCACCCAGGCGTTCTAATTCAAGAGCACCGGGGCCGGTCCTCTCCGGACCGGATGCGCCGGTTCTCGCTATGGGACCGCGACGACTTCGGTTACTTCCGGGACTTCCTGTTTGACGATCCGTTCGATGCCGGATTTCAGGGTCATCTGGCTCATCGGGCAGCCGCGGCAGGCCCCCGTGAGGCGGACCTTGACCACCGTTCCTTCCACCGCTATGAGTTCCACGCTGCCGCCGTCGCGTTCGAGCATGGGCCTTATCTTGGCAAGCGCCGCTTCAACTTTGTCCCGCATTTCTATCCTCCTGGGCTGAATTCTTGCGCCGTATTTGGGCGAATTTTGCCCGCTCAAAATACCATACGGGGGGAAAAGAAAAAGCAAAATTCGCCGGTTTGCGCATATTGACATATAAACGCGGGGCTTTTACGGGTAGTGTTCGGGGGAATCAATTTGAAATTTTATATTCCTTTCAGTACAATGTCCTAAAGTTCCCGATATTTACGCTGTCGTTCACAATTCCAATGGAGCTTCTATGAAAAAGTACCGGCTTGTGGAACGCATCTCGACCGAGCGGCTCGGCGATCACGTCGATGAACTGGCATCACGCATAAACCATGACTATGAAGGAAAAAGCCTCGTGTTGATCGGTGTTTTGAAGGGGGCTTTTATCTTCATGGCGGACCTGGCGCGGCGGCTTTCGTCTCCGGTGCAAATGGATTTCGTGCGGCTGGCGAGTTACGGGGACCAGACGGAGACCTGCGGCAGCGTGCGGATCACCAAGGACATCGAGCTTGCGGTGCGGGGGCGTCACGTCATCGTCGTAGAAGATATCGTCGATACGGGAATTACATTGAAATGGTTCCTGGAACATCTCAAGAGCCACTGCCCCGAATCGGTGCGTGTCTGCGCTCTTATCGACAAGCTCGAGCGCCGGGAGGTCGAGGTCCCCCTCGACTATGTCGGAATAACGTTGGACAGCGGGTTCCTTGTCGGCTACGGTCTGGACTTTTCTGAAAACCACAGGAACCTTCCCGCGATTCACGAAGTAGTCTTCGAGGACGCCGAGGCGCTAAAGGATTGAGGGAATGGGGGATTGAGGGATTGGAGAATTGAGGGATTGGAGAATTGAGGTGTCAGGGTCAGAGCGGCGAATTCCTAGATTCCTAAATTCCTCGATTCTTCCATTCCTCAATCCCTAAATTCTCGTGGATGGAGGATTCATGCCCCTTATTGTAATAACCTGCGAATCGTGCGGGTCGCAGTTCCGGCTCGATTCGGAGCGGCTGAAAAAGCCGCGCAATAAAGTCAGGTGCACCAAGTGCAAGCACGTATTCGAGGTCGAAAGGCCTGATGAAGACGCCCTGATCTATATCGAAGTCTCGGAGGAAGAGAATGGTTTCATGCCCGGGGGGCTCGACGAGCAGCCCGCTCCCGCCGCTCCTCCGGTTGCCGGGAAACAAAAATTCACTGCACGCAAGGCGTTGCTGGTCGCCCTGCCTCTCTTGCTGCTCGTGGCGCTCGCGGTCTATTTCGGCACCGAGGGCTCGTATTTCACCGGTCTCCAGGGGAAAGCTCCCCCGAAGGAGCCTCCTCGTCCGACAGTAACGATCATGGATACGCTCCAGGCGTTTTACCTGGAAAACGTGCACGCCGGGCAGGTGCTGGTCATAGAAGGCGAAGTGCTCAATGAATCGAGCAAGCCGGTCAGCTTCGTCCTGATTGAAGGCAAGCTCTTCGGAGGCAACGAGAAGGTGGCCCAGATTCAGCGATGCTACTCCGGCAACACGCTCTCGCGCAAGGAAATCAGCAACCTCAAGCTCAACGAAATCCAGGACCGGATGATGAACCGTGAGGGTAAGAACCTCAAGAATGTGCGTATCCCGCCGGCCGCCAAGGTGCCCTTTGTGCTGGTGTTCCACAATTTGCCCGAAATAAATTCTCTCAGCAACTACAGTATTGACGTGATCAGTTCGAAGTTTGATTAGCCGCTCCCTTTCGTTTCTCGACACTTTTCTTTGTTTTTGGCCAACATATTGAAGTAACGAAAGGAATTGACAAAGGGCGGGTTTCGGGATAAAGATAGCGTCTATCCAAGGTGCTGAAACAAATACGGAATTAGAATCCTCGGAGAAAACCTCATCATGCTGGATGTCAAATTCGTTCGAGAAAATATCGAACGGGTGCGTCAAATGCTCCAAGAGCGGCATTGCGAATTGGATCTCGATCCCCTGCTTGAACTTGACGGGCGGCGGCGGCGCATCCTGGTGGAAGTCGAGGAGAAGAAGCATCGCCGCAACACGACCTCGGAAGAGATTGCAAAGCTCAAGAAGGATAAGAAGGACGCTTCCGGCCTGATCGCGGAGATGCAGGGGCTTTCGCAGGAAATTAAGGCGCTCGATCAGAGTCTCGGGGATGTGGAGCAGCGGTTTCGGGAGTTCCTCCTGATCATTCCGAACATGCCCGATACGAGCGTTCCCGTGGGGAGCGACGAGACGGACAACCCGGTGGTCAAGGTATGGGGGGAAAAGCCCGCACTCGCTTTTACTCCAAGACCGCATTGGGAAATCGGTGAAAACCTGGGGGTTCTCGATTTCGAGCGCGGCGCGAAGATCACCGGCGCCCGGTTCACGCTCTACTGGGGCGCGGGTGCGGCAATGGAGCGGGCGCTCATTTCATTCATGCTCGACATTCACACCAAACGCCACGGCTACACCGAAGTCCTTCCCCCTTTTATGGTGAACAGCGCGAGCATGATGGGCACCGGACAGTTGCCCAAGTTCAGGGAAGACCTTTTCAAGCTCGACGGATGGGACTACTGGCTCGTCCCCACGGCCGAGGTCCCCGTGACCAACATCCACAGCAACGAGATTCTCGAAGAAGCGGACCTTCCGAAGTACTATACGGCCTACACTCCCTGTTTCCGCTCCGAAGCCGGCTCGCACGGCAAGGACACCCGCGGCCTCATTCGCCAGCACCAGTTCAACAAAGTCGAGCTCGTAAAACTCGCCGCGCCCGAAAATTCCTACTCTGAACTCGAAAGCCTGCTGGAAAACGCCGAAACCATCCTTCGCGAACTCGGGATCCACTATCGCGTCATCGTGCTCTGCACGGGCGATATGGGGTTTTCAGCTTCCAAGACCTACGATATCGAGGTCTGGCTCCCCGGACAGGAAACATACCGGGAGATTTCATCGTGCAGCAATTTCGAGGATTTCCAGGCAAGGCGGGCCAATATCCGTTTCCGCCGCAAGGGGCGGAGCCGGACTGACCTCGTGCACACGTTGAACGGTTCGGGATTGGCGGTGGGTCGGACTCTTGTGGCGATTCTCGAAAATTACCAGCAGGAGGACGGTACTGTGCTTATCCCGGAGGTCCTTCGCCCGTATATGGGCAACATGAAAAAGATCGAAAAGATTCACTGATATCGATACTCAAGGAGTTCGAACCATGACAAAGTCCGAGTTGATCGAAGCGTTGGCCAAAGCTGAGGGAATCACGTTAAAGGCTGCCGAAACGGCGGTCAACGTTACCTTCCAGAGTATGGAGCAGGCCCTTATCCGCGCTGACAGGCTCGAAATCCGCGGATTCGGAAGCTTTAAGGTGAAGGACTACGAAGGGTACAAGGGAAGAAATCCCAAAACGGGCGAGCTGATCGAGGTGTCGTCGAAAAAACTGCCGTTCTTCAAAGTCGGCAAAGAACTCAAGGAAAGGGTCAACGGCACCGAGCCCATCGAAGCCCCCGCAAAGGTGAAGTAGTTCGATGCGGTCCCGGATGGCCAAACTGGGTCCCGGTGGCCGAGCCGGCCCCGATGGTCGGTCCGGTCTTTGTCGTTTTTAAGCTATGTGTTGCAATAGTCAGCGCCATTTCCCCGCAGGCGGGAGGTGGCGCGTTTTTATTCTGGAATCCATGCATACAAAATGCGCTGACATAAAATTGTGTCAGGCAGGACAATGAAAATGGAGTGTGGGAGCGGCTTGCAGCCGCGATGTCCTTGGAAATGGAGTGTGGGAGCGGCTTGCAGCCGCGATGTCCTTGGGAATGGAGTGTGGGAGCGGCTTGCAGCCGCGATGTCCTTGGTCCGCTCATCGGAAGCTGATCGGCGTATGCCCGGCCATCGCGGCTGCAAGCCGCTCCCACGGCGGGGGAGGGCACTTCTGATCTATTCCAAGCCTATTTGAGGGCTTATGACGTTGCTTGCAGCCCGGACCTTCATGTGGCGGCGGTTTTTCGGCAGTCTGCCGGATATCAATCCCTTATGAATATGAAGTAGAGGTTGATCGCCGCGAGCGCGGCAAATCCGCCCAGAAAAGTGAGAATATCGCTCAAGGGTATTTTGTCGCCGGCGGGCGGGAGCGTGTACTGAATGAGAAGTAGAAACGCCACGAGGGATAGCAGGGCGACGAGGATCTTGATGCTTTTTGTCCACAAAAGGGCGACAAGGACCGGGAGCACGACAAGCCAGGTGTAAGCGTTTCGCAGGATATCGCCCCACCGCAGTTGCCTGATGGCTTCCAGCATGGTCGGGAAATCGTGGGTGACAAGAAAGTCCCACGCGCGCAGCAGATATTCCTTCACGGTTGCTCCCCGTCAGTGAGTGATTCTAAACGAGCTGTATTCCCCGGTGTAGACTTCCTCGACGACCTCGACGCCATCCACGCGGCTAATCGGGCTGCCCGTGTCACACCACGCGATGACTTCCCGCACCCTGTCGGCATCGCCCTCGAAAACCGCTTCGACGCGGCCGTCGGGAATATTGCGGACCCAGCCGGTCACCCCGGCCCGAAGGGCGGTGTCACGAGTGTAGGCCCGGAAGAAAACGCCGTGGACCCGCCCCGAAATCCACACATGCATTCGAATCTTTTCCATTTCTTCCCCTGTCGAAACGCTTCGAGACCTTGGCGCCATACAATGATTTTGTCGTCCCGGCGGAAGCCGGGACCCAGGGTCGTTGAGATACCTGGATTCCGGCCTCCGCCGCAACGACGGGACGCCGATATGCACACGTCTCGCTGCCATGGGTCCTGATCAGGCATCCAGCATGCCCGCGAATTCATCCTCGGTCATGATCCGGACGCCGAGTTTCCCGGCCTTGTCGAGCTTCGATCCCGGGTCCTTGCCCGCGACGACGATGTCTGTTTTCCTGCTGACGCTGTCGGTGACCTTGGCCCCTTTGGCGGCAATCGCGCCGGATGCGTCCTGCCGTGTCATGGACGAAAGGCCCCCTGTGAACACCACGGTTTTGCCGGACCAAAAGCCGCCTTCGACCGGCCGAGGCGGGGGAGGGGCCTTGATCGTCACTCCCAGTGCGAGCAGGTCGTCAACAAGCTGTTGGTTCGTGGAGTTTGCGAAATAGCCGTGGACGGCATGGGCGACTTTTTCACCAATTCCCGCAATCTCCTGGAGTTGATCGGCGGTTGCCGAACGCACGGCATCGAGCGAGCGGAAATGGGCGGCGAGCAGTTCGGCCATGTGGCTTCCGACATGGTTGATCCCGAGGGCGTAGAGGAAGCGGGCAAGGGAGGTGTCCTTGCTGCCCTCTATTGATTCGACCAGGTTTTTCGCCGATTTTTCGCCGAAACCCGGAAGGTTTTCGAGGTCCCCGACTCGAAGCCTGTAGAGGTCGGAAACCGACCGGATGATGCCCTCGTCTATGAACCGCGAAACGATTCTGTGTCCGAGGCCTTCGATGTCCATGGCGTCGCGCCCGGCGAAATGAGCGATGAAGGCCTTCACCTGGGCCGGACAATTAGGGTTCTGACACCTGTGGACAACCTCGCCCGGCAGGCGGACCACCTTGCTCCCGCAGGACGGGCAGGCCTCGGGCATATGGAAAATCTTCTCTTCGCCGGTGCGCTTGGCTTTCAGTACCTCGGCCACTTCGGGAATAACGTCCCCGGCCCTGTGAACGATCACCGCGTCGCCGATGCGCAGTTCCTTGCGCTCGATCTCGTCCATGTTGTGCAAGGTGGCGCGTTTGACCGTCACGCCTCCGACCAGCACGGGGTTGAGAAACGCCACGGGCGTCAGGACCCCGGTCCTGCCGACCTGAACGTCGATATCGATAACATGCGTCTGGGCTTCGTCGGGATTGAATTTGTAGGCTATCGCCCACCTCGGGCTTCGGGATTTCTCACTCAGGCGTCTTTGCCAGTCGAACCGGTTGACCTTTATCACCATTCCGTCGATCTCGTAGGGGAGGCTTTCGCGCTCTTCGGCCAACTGTTTGTAAAAGGCGATTGCCTCATCGATGCCGCGGCATATCCTCGATCTCGGGTTTACCGGAAGTCCCCAGAGACCAAGCTGGTTCAGGAGTTCCCATTGGGTTGCGATTTCAAATCCTTCGATCGCGCCGACTCCGTAGAAAAAGACCCGAAGCGAGCGGGATGCGGTTATCGCGGAATCGAGCTGGCGCAGGGAGCCGGCGGCGGCGTTTCGCGGGTTTGCAAAAAGCGGCTCGTTTGCATTGCGGCGGCGCTCGTTCAGGGCTTCGAAATCCTTTTTTTCCATGAAGACTTCGCCCCGCACCGCGAGTTTTGGGGGAGGCGGCGGAGCGCCCCGCGCGGGTTGCAGCCGGAGAGGAACCGAGCGGATCGTCTTAACGTTTGAAGTGACGTCCTCGCCCGTGACCCCGTCTCCCCGTGTGCCCGCGCCCGTGAAAAGCCCGTCCTCATAGACCATCTCGACCGCCAGCCCGTCCATTTTTAGCTCGGCGACATATTCGATATCACCGTCATAGTCGAGAAGCTTGCGGACGCGGCCCTCGAATTCGAGCACATCGCTTTCCGTCATCGCGTTTTCCAGGCTGAGCAGGGGTATTTCGTGCGGGAATGGGAGAAATTTTTCAATCGGAGCAAACCCGACACGCTGGGTCGGGGAATCCGGTGTGATGAGTTCCGGGTTCTCATTTTCGAGCGCGACGAGTTCCGCAAAGAGCCTGTCGTATTCCGCGTCGCTCACCTCGGGCTGATCGAGCGCGTAGTAGCGGTGATTATGATAGGCGATCTGCCGGCGCAGTTCGTCGATTCTTGCGGGGATATCGTGCTTTTCGTCCATCAGCCTGATCCGCCTCCGGTTCAAAAATTTGTCCTGCAAGTTTCAGGGTAATGCAGGTGGGGGTGAAAAATCAACTGTGAGTGAGACCATCGGAGGCGGAACAGAGCGCTTCGAGAGCCGAGCGCACGACCTTTTCCCGCGATTCTTTGAAAACGGGGTCCTTGAACCCGTGCACCCACTTCATGCCGGAGAGGTCGTCGGAAACCACCAGCACGACGGCGAGATCGACGTTTCGAAAGCTGGAGACGGCGAAAAGGGCAGAGGTTTCCATTTCCACGCCGAGTACGCCCTCGGCCTGAAACTTGGTGACTTTGGCGAATGTCTCGCGGAAGGGCGCATCGGTGGTCCAGACGGGACCCTCATGGACCGTGAGGCCGGATGCGGTAAGCGAGTGGGCGAGCGAGCGGAATAAATCGGGGGAGGGGCCCGGGGCTTCGGCCGGATAATGCCGGGACGTTCCCTCTTCGGAAATCGCGGCCGAGGGCAGAACTATGTCGCCGATCCGGACATGTTTTTGCAGCGAGCCGCACCACCCGGCCGCGACGATCCTTTTTGCGCCGAGGGCGATCATTTTTTCGAGGACGAGAATGGTCTGCGGCGCCCCGAGCATGGGGCCCGCGACAGCGATCCGGGTCTGATTGTACGTTCCCGTAAACACTTCTGAAAGATAAAATTTATGGGACCTCGGGGCGGGCTCGGAAAAGACGTTCAAAAAAGCGCGCAGGTCTTCCGGACTAAACACCAGAAGAGCGGCAGAGGGCAGGGGCTGTTCGCTCCTGCCCTTCCTGGGATCGATCAGGCACGAGTCTTTATCTGGCAGCATGAGAGAGCGTGGTCTTGGTGAGCGGGCCGTGGAGGGGCGAGCCCGATCGACCTTGTTATTTTACTGCGTCTTTAAGCCGGTTGCCCGCCTTGAACCTGACCGCTTTGGATGAGGGGATTGTGATGGGCTGGCCTGTCCGGGGATTGCGGCCTTCGCGTTGTGCCCTTGCCGCGATGTCAAAGGTGCCAAATCCGACGAGTGTAATCTTGTTATTTTCCGCGAGAGCCTGGGAAACAGTGGAAATGAAGCCGTTCAACGCCTTTTCGGCCGTTGAGCGCGCAATACCGGTTGTTTCCGCCATCTTTGCCACCAATTCGGCCTTAGTCATCTTAACTCTCCTCCATATTGTGTGTGGGCGCGGGACAGTATGAATGCGTAAAAAAGGGCCTGGGTCGTTGAAAACCCTTTATACGCGCCATTATACGCACGCACATGTGCCACGCAAGTGATAAAACGGTAAAAACGCATTATGCATTCACTTTTGTTCACAAGGTCACTAACCTCTGCCCGGCAACATGGCGAACCGTTCACCACGGAGACGCGGAGGGCGCCAAGTTGGGGACAAGTTGAAATATCAGTTATCAGGCGTCTATGCGGTGAACGCTTACCGACGTCGAGACCGATAGGTTTTGACCTGGTTTTCGGCATGTGATAGTAAGTAAGTGTTGCCCAGTCCTTTACGAATTCCCAACTACCCAAAACTCTGCCATGCCGCGAGATCCGATGAAGAAGCTGGTGGTGAAAACCCTGCCGGGGAGACCCAATCACCGGGTTGGCCGAAACCTCAAATTTCGCGGAAGGCACCTGTTCATCCTTCTTCTGGCCGCCGGCGTCGTTTTCATCGCCTACAAGAAGTTTTTCCCGCGCATTGCCGGCACGCCGGAAAAGGTGCTCGTATTTGCCCCGGCTTCGCCTCCGGCCGCCGAGGTCCCCCCGCTCGACGCGCCCGCTCCCGCAAAAAGGCAGGAAACGTCCGAAAAGTTCGAAATCCGGCATAAGATGGTCAGCGCGGGTGATTCCATCGCAAAGGTTCTAGAATCCTTTCAGATTCCAAATGCTTACATCACCCAATGGGAGAGGGCCTGCAAATCCGCCCTGTTTTCTCAACTCCGCGCGGGTGACGAGTTAATCTTCTTTCTCGACCGCTCGAACGGGCAGCCGATAAAGATTTTCTATTCGACCTCCGGCGGTCCGGTCCATGCTCTTCGCAACACTTCGGACGGGTGGGAATGCCTGTCTCAGGAAGCCGTGCCGAAGGTGCCGGTAAAGACCGTGCATGCCCGGTATGCCGAAAACTTCTATGATTCCTGCATTGCGGGCGGACTCCCCGCGATCCTTGTATCGAGCCTTGCCGACATCTTTGCCTACGACATCGATTTTACCACCGATTTCAAGGATGGAGACACGTTTACGGTATTTTTCCAGGAACAGGAGATCGAGGGCAAGGAGAGCAAACAATACCTGATTCTTGCCGCCGAGATGGTGATGTCGGGCAAAACGTTTCAGGCGTTCGGGTTTCTGCTCCCGGACGGCGATTGGGAATATTTCGACGCGAAGGGGGCATCGCTCAAACGGGCGTTCCTTAAAAGTCCCCTGAGCTTCCGTCGGCTGATTGCGCCGAGCAGCTACAAGAACGTCAAGCCGGTGCTCAAGATCTATCGGCCTCATCTCGGGATCGACTACGCCGCCCCGAAAGGCACCCCTGTTAGCGCCATCGGGGACGGGGTCGTAACGGCTGTGAACAAGAAGGGAAAAGCGGCCGTATCCATCGAGATCCGGCATCGCGGCGGGTTCAAAAGCCTCTACGGACACCTGTCCGGGTACAGCCGCGGCTTATATCGAGGCGGGATCGTCTCTCAGGGAGAGATGATCGGTTCTGTCGGATCGGGGGCCGGCGGAAAAACTTACCTCGATTTCCACTTCTTCAAGAATGGAAAAGCGGTGAATTTTCACAAGATTGATTTCCTCCGCTCGACATCCGTCCCCAAATCGGCGCGCGCCGAATTCGAAAAGACCCGCGACTCTTATCTGGCCGCCCTCAAGGGCAAAGCTCCTCAGAGGCTCGAGACTCCGTCCGGCAGACAATAGTGATGGCGAATTCGTTTGCCGAAATCGTCATTCTCGGAACGGCCCTGGACAAGAGCCTCCATTATGCGGTCCCCGCCGCGATGGCCGAAACGGTGCGGCCCGGCAGCATTGTTTCCGTCGAGCTTGGCAGGAGAAAGGTTTCGGGGGTTGTCCTCACGATCTCGAAATCGCCGCCCGACCTTCCGGATAACATCAAAATCCGTCCCATCTTGGACCCGCGCGGGCCCGAAAGGGTCCTGCCCGACGATCTCCTGAGGTTGTGCCGGTGGATTTCAGAGTACTACTTCTATCCGCTCGGGGAGGTCCTCAGCTTCGCCGTACCGGGTCTCGGAGCAAAGGGGGGCAGTGCGCCCGGCCGAGGTTTCACGACCAGGGTGGTTACTCTGGATGCTCCGGTCTGCGGGGATGTCGCAATCTCTGAAAAGGGCAGGGAGGTCCTCGACCTGCTTGAAAGTTCCGGCCGTTCCCTGCCGCTCAAAGATCTCCGAAGGGCCTGCAAGAACACCGATTACTGGCTGCGCAAATTTGTCCGCGAAGGGATCGTGAAGATCGAGGAACGGGTCGAGGACTTCGCGTGCCGGGGTTTTCCGCAAACTCCCGCTGCCGAACCGGTCGAACTCACGGTCGAGCAGAAGGAAGCGCTCGACATCCTTGCCCCCCACGTCGAGAACGCCTCATTCCGGCCGTTCGTGCTTTACGGCGTTACCGGCAGCGGGAAGACAGAGATATACCTGCGGCTCATCGAAAAGGCCGCCATGGCCGGAAGGGGGTCTCTTTTACTGGTCCCGGAAATTGCGCTCAGCACCCAGATGGAGAGCATCTGCCGCCGCCGCCTCGATCCGCTTCCGGCGATCTGGCACAGCGCCGTTTCGCCGAAGGAGAGGCGGAGGCAATGGGCGGAAATTCTCGACGGCAAGAGGAACGTCGTCCTCGGCGCCAGGTCCGCCGTGCTGACGCCCCTGCAAAATCTCGGGCTTATCATCGTGGATGAGGAGCACGACCCGTCCTATAAGCAGGAGGACCGCCTGAGGTATAACGCCCGAGATGTGGCGATCATGCGGGCAAAAATCCTCGGCATTCCTATTGTGCTCGGGTCCGCCACCCCGTCCCTCCAGACGGTGCACCGCCGCCTGACCGAACAGTACAGCCCGGTCATCCTCCCGTCCCGTATCTTTGGAAGACCGCTGCCCGCGCTCGAAATCGTGGACATGAAAAGGGAAGGCGGGCGCGGCGGGATATTTTCCGCAAAACTGCGCGAAGGGATCGCGGGGGTGCTCGGGGAGGGCCGCCAGGCGCTAGTATTCCTCAACAGGAGAGGCTATGCGAAGTTCTACCTGTGCAACGCCTGCGGGCACGTCCTCCAGTGTGTTTCGTGCAGCCTGACGCTGACGTATCATAAGAAGGAAGACTGTCTCCGGTGCCATTACTGCGGCTGGGAGACGGCCCTTCCCGAAAGGTGCCCGGTGTGTGGGCACGCGGCGCTGTTTGCGCACGGATTCGGGACCGAGCGGGTGGAAAAGGAGATCGGGCGGCTCTTCCCCGGCGCGCGTCTCGTGCGGGTTGACCGGGACACGATGAGCAGCCACGAGAAGCTCCTGGACGCGCTGGACTCGGTTCGCTCGGGGCGCGCCGACATTCTTCTCGGGACGCAGATGATCGCAAAGGGCCACGATTTCCCCAATATCACCCTGGTCGGCGTGATAAACGCCGATGCGGGGCTCCAGGTCTGCGATTTCCGGGCGGGGGAAAACCTCGTGCAACTGCTCTTCCAGGTGGCCGGTCGCGCGGGGCGCGGAGAGGAGCCGGGGAGGGTCATCCTGCAGACCTACAACCCTTATCATTACACCCTCGAATCGCTCCTTAAGATGGACTACGACGGTTTTTGCGAACGGGAACTCGAATCGAGAAAGGCCCTGCAATATCCCCCGTTCACCCGGCTGCTCAAATTTCTTGTTACGGCAAGAAACGAGTCGGCCGCGCGCGCCGGCGCGCAACTGCTCGCCGCCGTCTGCCGCGAAAAGGCCTCTCATCTCAAGGAGTCGGGCAGGCACGTCGCGGTGCTGGGGCCCTCTCCGGCCGCCTACGTGAAGCTTAGGGACCGGTTCCGCTGGCAGGTTTTTATAAAGACCTGGCAAAGCTCGGATATGCAGTCGTTTGCGGAAGTCGTGCTCGATTGGGTAAAAAACGACACGGGCCTTCGCGACGCGCAGGTCACCGTTGACCGCGATCCGTCAAACGACATATGAGCCGGGGCCATGCCTGACATCCTCCTCATTCAGCCCCCGATAAGGGATTTTTATCTCACCGCGAAACGGACCATTCCCCACGGGCTTGCCTGTATCGCCTCGGCGCTTATGCGGGAGGGGTTTTCGGTCCAAATCCTCGATGCCCTGGCAACCCGCAAGGCGCGGCGGATGGACCCGCCTCCCGAGATGTCGTACCTGCGGGGATTTTATCCGGGCCCGGATACCTCGCCGTTCTCGCTTTTTCACGAGTTCAGGCACTTCGGCTGCGATTTCGAGGAAATCGGCAGGCTGGCGGGCAAGAGCGGGGCGTTTATGGTCGGCATATCATCGCTTTTCAGCGCGTACAGCGACGAGGCGATACAAACGGCCGAGGCCGTCAGGCGGCACTGTCCGGGAGCAATTATCGTGCTTGGCGGACACCATCCGACGGAAATGCCCGAGGATGTCCTGCGGCACAAGTGCGTGGATTATGTCATTCGGGGCGAGGGCGAACCATCCCTGCCGCTTCTTGCGCTGGCCATCCGCGAAGCCGCCGCGCCGGACGCAATACGGATGCATGCGGCAAAGATACCGGGCATAGCCTTCCGTAACGGGTCTCCTCCCGAGTTGCGCGCCCACGACACCGCCCCTGATAAGATGCCGATAAATCCGAATGCGGCGAAGGTCCCGATAAATAAAAAAACGACGAAGCCGCCGGGCATCGCAGCCGGCACTCTTTCTCCCATCCTCGCGCGGGAGGGGCCGGGCATCGCATCCGGTACCGTTTCTCCCCTCCCCGCGCGGGAGGGGCTGGGGGAGGGGACCGGGATCGCCGAGGGCGGGATATTCCTGAACCCTCCCTCCATTATCGAGGACCTGGACGACGCGCCCTTTCCCGCAACGGAGCTTATCGACACCGGGTTCTACCAAAGGAGGAAAAAACCTTGCGCCGTCGTTGTCGCCAGCCGGGGCTGTCCGTTGAAGTGCAGCTACTGCTCGGTGGGAGGGGCTTCCTGGTCGC
Organism: Syntrophobacteraceae bacterium; assembly: GCA_049300095.1. Classification (GTDB taxonomy): domain Bacteria; phylum Desulfobacterota; class Syntrophobacteria; order Syntrophobacterales; family Syntrophobacteraceae; genus SbD1. The sequence goes on along the minus strand of JBAQYM010000147.1, from coordinate 13,093 downwards.
GCTTCAGGCTGAAGAGCACCGCGTCGGTTATGGAGGAGCTCAATCGCGCGGTCTTCTATGCGGGCGCACGCTTCATCGACTTCGAAGACGAAAATATCTCGTTTGACAGAAAATGGTTCCTCGCCCTCCTCGAATCGATACAGGAGCGCTTTGCGGGGATCGGCATAGAATTTCGGGCTATGAACGGCCTTTTCCCCCCGACCCTCGATGATGAGGTGATTCGGGCCATGAAAGATGCCGGCTTCACCGCCCTCAATCTCTCGCTTTGCACCACCTGCCAGGACCAGTTGAAACGATTCCGGCGTCCCGACGTGCGCCCCGCTTTCGAAAAGGCGCTTCAAGCCGCTCAGAAGTACGGCCTGGAAACCGTCGGCTACATCATCGTCGGGGCCCCGGGACAATTCGCGCGGGATTCCGTTTCGGACCTGCTCTACCTTGCCTCTCAAAAAGTCCTGGCGGGAGTTTCCGTATTCTATCCCGCGCCGGGCAGCGCCGATTTCGAAAAATGCCGGAGCGGGAACCTCCTCCCCCACAGCTTCTCACTCATGCGCGCAACCGCTCTGCCCGTCTCCGACACCACGACCAGGGAGGAATCGGCCACCCTGCTGAGACTCGGAAGAATCTTGAACTTCATGAAATCGCTTACCCCGGATGAATGGCAATATCTTCGCGCCCAGGGGGGCCGAAGCCCCGCCACCGGCCTCCACGCCACCGCCCCCCTTGCCACGAAATCCGCGAAGAGGCGCGCCGCCGGCATGCTGCTGCTGTCCCGCTTCTTAGCCGACGGCATCATCCGGGGAATAACGCCCGAGGGCAAGATATTCGAACACCGCGCATCGCGCGATCTGTGCCTTGCATTCAGGGACGGAATACCGGATCAAAACCAATGAGCGTCAAACGGCCCGCCGCCCCCCACCGCCTTTCCACTTGCATCTTTGACCCCAAAATATTACATAACAAGGGATAAGCTGGCGTAGCTCAATGGCAGAGCAGCTGATTTGTAATCAGCAGGTTGCGGGTTCGACTCCCATCGCCAGCTTCAGTAACTTCATGCTGTTATGAACAAGTGAAGAGGTATTATTTCTCGGTCCCGCATAGTTGCCCCCATCGTTGAGTTTGTGACGCATCCTTCGATTTTTCTTGCCGCGCAAATGGTTTGAAAGCGAGCCTTTCCATTTCCTTGTGCTACGCCTCCGTATCGAGTACCCTGTCAGGTGCGCCGGCTCAAAATGATGATTTAATTTGTCATTGAGGTGATTGAGATGAACAGAAAATTCAACGTGATCATAGAACGCGACCGGGAAGGCTACTATGTTGCCTCGGTCCCGACACTCAGGGGCTGCCATACTCAGGCAAGGTCCCTTGACGAGCTTATCTCGCGCATAAAAGAGGCTATCGAGCTTTGTCTTGAGGTCGAGGGTAAGACAGCGGAGCCTCTAGACTTTGTTGGCGTCCAACAGGTGAGTGTCGCCCTATGACGAAACTTCCGGCGCCGGCGGGCAAAGACTTGGTTGCCGCACTGGCTAAAGCGGGATTTGAGATTATGTGAGTCAGGGGAAGTCATCATCACCTAAGCCCGGCTTTTCCTGTCCCGGCAGCCAGGTTTTCCAGCGTGGTACATTAGTTATTGCTTCTGGATTCCTTTCTGAACGTTTTCTGTAGTCTGCGAGCGCCCCTGACAAGTTATTGACCGGTTCCGAGGCAACAAGAGGTCAATACAGTACCGTCGAACCCTCTTGCGTTTCGCGCCCGGATAACGAGCATCAGGGCCACCCGCCACCAGCCAAAATAAAAGGAGAGTTCATGTGTTGGTTATGTAATGACTATAGGGAACTGAAAACGCAAGCATGGAAGGTTAACCGGCTTGTATGTGAATATCCAAACTCATATGTGATAGTGCCTCAGGACTCGCACGTCAAACATCACCTGATAGTCGCTCTTCGAGAACACCGGAGAGGTTTGATTGATTGCTCTGCTGATGATCTAACCCATATTTTGGAATCATTGCTTAGTGCATGCAAAGCCTTAAAAAACATGAGTTATAAACATATTTATGCAGGATGCTATTCTGACGAAGGTCATGTTCATTTTCACCTAATTCCATTCAACATTGATATTGATAAGAGCTATGATAGATTGGTCCCACATTGGCTTGCAGAAAAGGAATTTCATACAGCTGTATACAATTTCGACCATATGAATTCTAAGCAAAAGAAGGTAAGATTAAGGGAGATCGAAATTATAGCTGAGGAAGTCCGTGCAGGATGGCAAATAAGCGCCGAAGATACAAATGAAGATAAGGATGATGAGCAGTGTAAGTGTTCGTTCTGTAATGACTGTAATAAATATGTAGCGAGTCTTGACCTTGAACATTCAAACTCATATGTAATTGTGCCTGATGATCCGCACATCAAACACGATCTGATAGTCATTTGTCAAAACCACAGGAGAGGTCTGATTGATTGTTCTGTTGATGATCTAGCTTATATTGGGAAATCTTTAGCCAATGTATGCCAAGGTCTTAAAACCATGGGGTATAGTCATATTTACCAAGGATGCTATCCCAGCGAAGGTCACGTTCTTTTGCGCCTGATCCCCTTCAATATGGGTATCGACAAGAGCTATGACGGATTTGCCATGAATTGGCTTGCAGAAAAGGAACGCGCTACAGTCAAATGTAGTAAGGAGGAAAGAATAAGGGAGATCAGAACTGCACTGACAGCAGTCCTTGCAAGAGAAAGAAAATAAGTCCACATCGCTCATCGACCTCCGCGACCCCTCGCCTGGTTGTTTGGGGTTGTCGTTGAAATCGCAATTTTAGGGCCCGCCGCTCGTGTTCTTGAATACGTCCCCTCACCCTGATTAATTTGCAGCTTGATATATGAGAGCCGCGGCGGGTGCAGCGTGATTTTGGCGCACCGCCATGCATAAACCTGAGGTCCACGCTCCCATCCGTATTCGATCGAAGAATAAGCTTGCGAGCCTGCATGTTTTCGCGCAGATTGCCCTATTTGGATACGCTCGGTCCCGCATTGGAATGAGCAAGAGCAGGGGACTACCAGCTGTCGCTTGGCAGGAGGAGGTCAAGAAGATGAAATCCCGACTGATTGCAATTGTGCTCGCGTTTCTCGTGGTTGTTTTTACCGTCCCCGCGTTGTGCGAAGCCGACACGGATGAAAAGGACCCCTTCGTTCTTCTTAATGCCGAGCGAATTGGCGCCCTCTATATCGGGATGCCGGAGGCGGAGGTCAAGAAGGCCGTCTCCTGCCAATCGAAACGGGGGAAGGAAATACTGGAGCACGCGACCGGAGATTACGTGGCCGAATGGAAATACCCCGATTGCGGTGTCACGCTTAAAATGGGCTCGGAGCGAAAGGGGGCGCCGAAGACCATCAGCTCGATTTCCATCGAGAGTCCCTGCACTCTCAAGACAAAGCACGGAATCCGGATCGGGAGTACGGAAGAGGATGTCATCGAGGTCTACGGGAAATACCAGGACGCTGATGCCCTCTTGTTTACCACGCGGGGAGAGCAGTTCTTGGCCGGTTCCATCTATGGCGGAATGATTTTCCGTTTCAAGAACGGCCGCGTGAAGGGCGTCTTTCTTGGGGCGGCCGCGGAGTAGCAGTCACCGGCTTGTCGAAAACCCCGCGGATTGTCAGCGTGGAGGAAGGGGCTTCCATTGCATTGCGCATCTCTCGCAAGTCTGCGTGCAATGCCGGACCGCGAGGACTCGGGTGAAAGGGGCGGCCCCTTCTTCCGTCCGCATTACATGAGGTTTATGATAATGCTTCCCATGATCGTCAGGAATACATTTGCAAATGCGAAGGGAGCGGCAAATCCCAGGGCCGGCGTGGAGCTTTGGGCGTCTTCCGCCAAAGCGGCCATCGCCTGAGGAATGACCCTTGCGCCCGTCAATGCGCCCAGCAGCAGGACCGGGTTCATTTTAAGGACGTATTTGCCGAAGATCGCCCCTGCGATGATGGGCGCCACCGCCAGCACGACCCCTGCAAGGAATATGGAAACGCCCGTGGTTTGAAGCGCCTCGACGGCCGCCTTTCCCGAGGCCAGCCCGACGCAGGCAACGAAGAGGCTCAAGCCGAGATCATTCAACAGCCACTGCCCTGCATCAGGTATCCGGCCGAATGTCGGATACAGCGACCGCAGCCAGCCGAATACCAGTCCGGCCGCCAGCACGCCTCCCCCCGACCCGAGCGTCAGGGGAACACCGGCAACCGGGACTGAGATCATGCCCACCAGGGTGCCCAGGACACAACCTATGCCGACCATCACCAGGTCGGTGACCGCCGAAGTCCGCTCCGGATAGCCCAGCGATTGCGCGGCCCGCTCGACGTGCTCCTTCGAGCCGAGAAGATGCATTATGTCGCATTTGTTGATGACGGTATCTTGCAGAATAGGGATCTCATGCCCCTGCCGGGTTATCCGGGTCACGAATACGCCGTGCGCCTCGGGTGCTCCCGCCAGATCACCCAGGGTCCTGTTGACCAACTCCGGGTTGAGCACACAGACATCGAGCGATTCGCCCACCATGTCGATCACGACCGAGACATCGACCTCGCGCCCGATGATATCCGCGGCGCGGACCAGACCCACGTGCTTGCCTCCCAGTACGAGGATGTCACTGTACTCGACTACCGTATCCTCGAGAGCGGGGAACAGCTCATCCCCGCGCCTTACGTGATAAATGGCAACCCTGGCGGGGAAGCACATCTCGATTTCCCTGACGTTTCTGCCGGGGATCTGCCGGTTGGTCACCTCGAAAGCCCGCAGTCCCACCTGCCTCGACCAGGAAAAAAGCTCGGGGTCCCTGATCTCCGATCCCCCGCCCATGTCGGCTTCCAGCTTCCGGGCCTCCTCTTTGAGGTCTATCCTCATCAGGTCGGGCAGGAGCTTGAAAAGAAGGATCACGCCGACGACGCCGAACAGGTAGGTGATCGCGAAGGCCACCGCAATGTTGTTATAGAGGACCTTTTTCTCTGCCGGGGAGATGTCGAGCTTGTCGACCGCCCCATCGGCCGTGCCGATTACCGCCGATTGCGTCATGGCGCCCGCGAACAGCCCGGCGGTCGTCCCCTTATCAAAGTGCAGCGTCTTGCCAAGAATCATCACCGTTGCCAGCCCGACAAGCACGACGACGAGCGTTATCACGAGGTAATTCAAACCCTCTTTTCGCAGTGCCCCGAAAAACTGCGGGCCGACCTGGTAACCGATGCAGAACGCGAAGAGTGCGAAACTGATGCTTTTCAGAATGGGCGCCACCTCGATCGTGAATTGGCCCAGGACCATTGCAACGAGCAGGACCGAGGCGGTTGTGCCGATGCCGAAACCCTTTATCTTGATCTTCCCGACGAGGTAGCCGAGGGCAAGGGACAAGAACACAAGCACCTCGGGGTTGTCGTGTACAATCGCGATGATCTCTCGATCCATTCTTCCTCCAGAGCATGAAAGTCGGGAGCATTATCCGGAAGCGCTCATGTGGGTGTGACGGTTTTCAGGCATGGCCCCGGCGGGGAGATTTTCCCTGGAGAATGTGAACCACCGTCGAGTCCACAAGGCCCATGCCTTCGAGCGATATTTTGCTCAGATTGTGGATCGATTCCTCCGCCGAACTTCCTATGATCCCGTCATCGGTGGAGATCCCGTAGCCGGAGAGGGCCATGAAAGCCGAACGCATGGCGGTATCCGCCCCGGTTACGATCTTCATGGAACAGCCCGACTTTGCCCCGTCACAGATGATCCCGGAAAGATCGGCGATGATGTTGTCGACGGCGTAGGTGATCTTTTCCAGGTCGATACCGGCCATCTGGTACACGATTGCCGTCGCCGCGGCGATACTGGCGGCAATGGCGCAGCCGCAGACAACCGACAACTCTCCCGTGAAGGACTTAATGTAGGAGTTGACGGCATGGCTGATGGCGACGCTTTCCTGGATGCGGGGCAGATCAATCGAACGGTCGCGCCCGACCATGTACGGCAAAAGGATGGTGAGCACACCCTGATTGCCGGAGCCGCCGCTGGTCATCACCGGTTCGGGAAGCCCGCCCATGCGGGCATCGAGCGCCGAGGCCACCCTCTGTTTTACGCGATAGAACAAATCGTCGGCCATAAGGCCCTGTTTCATCATCTGCCGCAACTGATAGGCGTTTCTTTTCAGGTCGATGCCTTTTTCCGATATGGCAAGGTTCATGTCGATGCCGCGCTGGATATAAGAACGTGACGCATCATCCAACTCGATGACCTCGCGCAGCACGTCCTGGAGCTTCATCGCCCGAAGCCTTTCGCGGTAGCCCGCTGTTTTGCCGCCGGCGTGGGGATGGGCGTCAACGACGGACCGGCCGTCTTTTTCAAGGCTGGTGATGTTTGTATGCCCTTCCGATACGATGCAGTGAACACGGGAACCGCCGCCTTCCGCATGGACTTCCACGTGGAAACCCTTCTCATCTTCTTTGCAGCGATAGGTCAGACGCCCGTCGTCGATGAACCGCTTTGCCTTTTCCAGTATCTCCGGGGTGACCGCCGTCAGAATCTCCAACCGCAGGCTCGATTTAGCAACCAGCGCGCCCATCGCCGCCGCGATGACATTTCCCTTTTGTCCCCGGCTGTTTGGGATGGTGACCGCCGCGCCGTTTTTGAATGTGCCCGGATCGACAACGAGCTCGATCCGGCTCACCGGCGCATTCAACTGCTCGACGGCAGCGGCGCACGTGTAGGCGCAGGAGATCGGTTCAGTGCAGCCGACAGCCGGGAATACCTCATTTGCGAATATTTCTTTGATCAGCTCCATTGCAGGCTCCTGTAGTGGCACAAGTCATCGAGAGGAATATAAAAAGAAGGGTCCTGATCTTTCAGTAATTGAAATGACGGCGAATCCCTTTCAGTCAACGCTATGACTCCCGTGAGCACGGGCACGGCAGTCTCCGATGGAGAGCATTATAAGGTCGAGGTTGATTCGAAGTATTCCCTGTCATAATATCGGAATCACCTTCTCCAAAATATAACCCACACCCTGCAGCAACTGGGTTGCCAGGATAAACATTACATTACTGCGCAGGGCCGGAACCAGCTTGCTCATATCCTTGTATTCCCTCGACCCCCGCATGGCTTGTATGGCCAGCGGCAGGGTCAATAAAACTATCAGACAATAAACCGGCATTACGACACGACCGAATATAACAGTAGCCAGTACGCAGCCGACAATCCAGACATAAACGGATATCGTCGCTATCCTGAAAAGCTTGCCGGCGGCTTCCATGCCAAATACAACGGGGGTCGTCTTCCGGCCGCCCGTTCTATCTGCTTCCACATCGGGAAACTCGTTCAACAGGAGAAGATTGTGCACCAGGATACCGCTGGGTATCGAAGCGATCAGGACCACCCAGTCGTATTCACCTGTCTGCACAAAATAGAGACCCAATATGGGTAATATGCCCAGCCCCAACCCCGGGGACCACTCGGGCCAGCGGGTCCTTAATATCACAGGCGTATATAAAACCAGGCAAAGAGCTGCCACGACTATAAGCGGTATCAACTTCCAGCCGCTTACGACCACAAAAAAGACGCCTATTGCCAGGGCCGCCAGCGAGGTGACAACCCCAACCCAGAGAGCATGCCGCAAGGGGAGTTTCCCCTCGGGGACAAGCCCGCTCCCCCCGCTGAAAGGGGTCCTCGTGACGTTTAAATCGATACCACTCTTGTAATCGAAATAATCGTTTATTGCATTGGAACTGCCGTGCGTCAACACCAGTCCGAGGCCGGCAAGCAGGGCGTATCCAAGATTGATGGAGCCATAGCACCAGGCAATAGCTGTTCCAAGAAAGGTAAGGGCAACAGAGAGAAGAAGGAACTGGGGTCTGGTTTCCTTGAACCACAGCACTAATTTGGACATGGAATTTCCTTTACCCGGAATAATGCGTCAAGTCGTGCGCTATGTATCCGAACTGCATTCTGGGATTGGGTTTTGGGTCGAACAGCTTCCGATGGAACACCGGGGCCCGCAGAACCATACGATTCCCTAACCGAACACGCAAGTAATATATCAATGAGACGGGGCTTTGCGATTTCAGGGCCCATCCACATCCCCGAATCTCATAGATCGAATCCAGAAAAGGCGTGACGCTCCCGCCCCGGAGCGCGGTATCCCGAGCCATCGCCCTCTATGAAGGGACCGAAGCCTGGGTCCCATGGCGCGGGCGCTGTTGGCCCCATGTTGACCCCGAAATAGAAACGGGGCCCGGCCAAATGGCCAGAGCCCACTGCGGTCCGGCGCCCCTGATCGACCGGGACCGGTCTATCGAACTTCGTCAGCACCGATGTCGATGACGTTTTGAGTCCGCTTTTGTCCGTCAATGTCCAGGGTCCCCGCGACTGCAAGGTCCTGTCCGGCATCGATGGCCGGTGAAGTCGCCTGGAGGTGTAAGTCGGGCAGCGTGGTGCCGACCACGCGAGGATTTGCGAATGTCGAGCGGCCCTCCTTGCCCGTTGCCGAACGGTATGCGCCAAACCCGGTGTATAGTTTCTTTTTCCACTGCCAGATTGCCCCTGCCGCGCCGCCGGGCGCATAGTAGAGGTTGTAATCGAAGATGTTGCCGGTATTTAGCGTAAACGGGTTTGTAATGAGGTAGTTCTGTGAGTTGGCGTAGAAGATGTTGTTCTTTACCGTGTTATTGCGCGTATCATATTGAAGGGCCAACTCGCCGTTGCCCCAGCGAAGCCGGTCGTTACGGAAAAGCGTATTGTTAACGACGACGCAGTTTTGCGTGCTCCCCCTGAGCGTATCATAGCCGCCCATCGAGATGCCTACAACGTCGTTCAGATAGATAAAATTGCCGCGGACCGTGATGTGGCTCGTTGCCCTGCCGTGATGCTCGCTCGCCAGTTCGACGCCGATGTTGCAGTGGTGCACGACATTGCGCTCGACTACGATATCGCGCCCGCCGTCGACATAGATGCCCCCGGCGCTGCGGTCGGTCCCATAAGCGGGGTTCCCGTATGAATTGATATTATAGACGAGATTGGATGCGATGCGGCCGTTGCGCGCCTGATCCGTGGCAGGGTCGGGCGATACCCCTTCGAACCCTATCGCATCGATGCCGATGTTATTGTTGTTGTGAACCTTGTTGTTCGTGATCCGGAAACCCGAGACGTTGCCGTTTACGACAAGCGACTCGCTGGAGCCGAGCTTCAGTGCGTAGAGTTCATTGCCGTCGATGACGAGACCCTGGATGGGTTCGGTTGCTGAAGTGCCGTAGGCGGCAATCCCGTGCGCGTCCGTGCCGGTTGCCCAGGCGCCGTTGTGCTCGATGTTGTGAACCCGGTTATTCCGGACCTGGATATGATGCGACGCGCCCCGAATGTGAATGCCGACCGGCACGCGATCACGCGCCGACGTTTTGTAATTGCGGAGTTCAAAACCCTTAATGGTGACGTAGCCGCGGTCTGCGATCAGGAATAATCCATTGTCGTCGGCGGGCACAATAAGCCCCGCGCCATCCACGATGGGTGTCTCGTTCGGGTAATTTTGAAAGGTGATATAGCCTTCCTCAGCCGTACCGGAGACGTTGATCGTGACCCGCTCATTGTAGAGACCGCCCCGCACATATATCCTGTTTCCCGGGACCGCCGCATCGGCTGCTTTTTGAATCGTGCGCCAGGGCCGCGCAAGAGTGCCGGGATCGGCATCGTTGCCGGTGGTCGCCACGCACAATACAGTCACGCCGGCCACCTGGGCGGGAGGCGCTGACGTCGGCGCGGCAGCGGCATGAGAGTCCGCGGGAGAGTCGATGCGCGCCGCGGCCCCACCCGGCATCGTCATCGACATGACCGCAAGCAGGACAAGCGCCGAGAGAAATGTTCCGATCCGTCTTTTGCTGATGAGAGGCCCCCCTTCACCATAAGTTTTTTTACTCATGATGAGCTTCTTTACTCGTGATGCGTTTCCTTACTCATGCTTTGCCCTGCCACACCCACGTTTTGGCGCGGCCGGCAGCTAAACCGCGCCTCCTTTCCAACTCCACTCGGACACGGGACAGTTTGAATATAAGGGACATGTAATTATGCCGCAGCAAAGCCAGGAACACAATAGGGCAGGCGATTGACCGTGCGGGAAGGGGCGATGAAAAGGGGACGGACCGGGCATGTCTCCGGGAGCCGGCAGGGGCCCGGATCGGCATATCAAACCCGGTCGAAGGCGGGAGCCTCGGCCCTGCGGCCGTTTCTGGATTCCCGCCTTCGCGGGAATGACGTTGTGAAGTCTATGACGTTGTGAAGTCCATTCCGTCTTCGCAGGCGAACTGTCTCGGTGCGGGTTTGCCGGAAGGCCCGCAATTTAAGGTGGGGCTTGATCAATCTTCCTGCAAATGGGACCGCGAGTGGAGTAAAGTAAACCGGTCTTACGTGTATCCTCAAGCGTGCAGACCCTTCGGACAGACGATTCATGCAAACGAAGGGCCCTGATTCCCCACCACGTGTTTCGCAAATATAGTTCGAGAATGATCTAAAGCGATTTCCCGGTGAGTTGCCCTGCGTCCTGGGGGCGCGGCATAAATATTTTGCTGAGCCGAACGAAGACGAATTGATCGAAGTTTTGTAACCCGGTCACATTTGCGCGTCCGCTTATTGGCCGGATGCATTAATTGCACGACTGAGGCCAGACCGCATGGATGGCTATCGGAGAGGAGGGAGAGGGATGCCGGGAAGACTGATTTCTCCAATTGTGGTGGTTGCCGTGCTTTGCTCGGTCGTTTTGGTCCTGTGGGCCGCCCCTGTCAGCGCGCAGACCTGCGCGCGACCGGCAATCAACAGCATCGCGCCGGTGCATGCTTCGGTGGGAGACACGGTGTACATCGTCGGCGCCCGTTTTGGGCTGGTCCCGGGAGTGGCGACCTTTCCGCCCGGTATACCCGCGGAAGTCGCATACTGGTCGAAGACCATGATCTACGCTTCGGTCCCTCCCGGCGCCGAGACCGGCGCCGTTACCGTCACGAACAGTTGCGGCGAGACAAGCCTCGGAAAATATTTCGCCCTTGCCGGATCGGATCGTTCGGTCCTAAACGTCTATGTCAGCCGCGCCGGAAGCAACTCGACCGGGAACGGATCGAAAAAACGGCCATGGCGGACGATAAAGTATGCGGTGGAGACGACCTTTCTGGACTCTATAACCGGTTCGGAGTTTGCCATTCATATTGCGGCGGGCACGTATGCTGAGAACGTTGTCGGCATGAGTTGCCATCAGAGTCTGCTCGGAGGATATTCCGCCGATTTTTCCGAGCGGGACGTGGTTGACCGCACAAATCCGAGATTCGCCACAATTATTAACGGCAGGGCACAAGACTCCGCCGTTGAGATGGGAGTCTGTTTTCAAGGCACGCCGGAAATATCGGGGTTTACCATCAGGAACGGCGCCACGGGCATTGCCTGCAATAACCTCTATCCAAGCATTCATGACAATACGATCACGTCCAATCTGTCAACGGGGATTCTCTCGTGCAACGGGCCGATCATTGACAACATCATCACTCGGAACAAGGGTGGAGGCATAGAGAGCTGTGAAGGGGCAATCAGCGGAAATAAAATAACCTACAACACCAGGCCGCAAACGGGGAGCTTCGGAGGTGGAATTCATGGTTGCGGCGGACACATTTTCAGAAACATCATTAGCCACAACGAGGCGACGCATGCCGGTGGAGGCCTCTATGACTGCGGTGGCCGCATCGAGGAGAACACCATTACCGGCAATAGCGCCTACGAGGGTGGCGGCCTCCACAGTTGCAATGGGATCATAACCAATAACACCATCACTCAAAACGTCGCCGAGTGGCTCGGCGGAGGTCTGTGCAAGACCCTGGGCGACGTATCGCATAACAAGGTCTCCTACAATTCGGCGGGCTTTCAAGGTGGGGGAATGTTTCACTGCGACGGGAATGTTTTCAACAATACAATCAGGGGCAATTCGGCCGAGGACGGCGGAGGCCTTGCTCGCTGCAACGGGCCGGTATCGGACAATGTCATTACAAAAAACAAGGCCGGCAACCGTGGGGGCGGAATGTACCTTGTCGCGGGTCCCATGAACGATAACACTATAACTTCCAATCGCGCGGAAGGCGATGGAGGTGGGGTTTGCGATCCGTTAAACAGGATCGAGGGGGGAGTCATCACCAAAAACCACGCGGTGGGGCTGGGTGGCGGCGTATCGTATTCCATCACTTCCGGCGTGGTGATCGCGGCGCCGGTCCGCGACAACCTGTCCGAAGAAAGGCCGACAATCTTCGACTGCAAAGCCGGCCTGTACTTCCTGCTGCAAGATGTGGACAACATCCTGACTCGCCCCATTCCCTGGTACAAGTGTATCCTCGATTAGGGCGGGATCGCCATCCTGATACTCTCATCACGGGAGAGGAACAATGAATGCCTACAGGATCTCGGTCCTCCTGATCGTTGCGGCGACCGGTATGGGCCTTTTTCATATCGGAACGGATCGGGCGATCGCGCAACAGTCCCGTGCGGGCCTGTCCAAATGTTATGACTCCTTCTCTGATTGTGTGGACAGGGCCCGAGATGAATATCAGGGGCAGGTGTGTAACTACGAAAGGTGCCTCTGCACCTGTGTGGCCGAAGGAAAACTTGGCCCTGAACATGTCTGCGGGGACTACTGCAAGCCGTTGTTGCCGGCAAAATCGCCGGGACCCGGGGCCATACCCTACAACCCGGCGGCCAGGGATAAGTGTAATAATGAATTCGCGGGATGTTCGAGAAAAGCCGCGGATGAATATCAAAGGAAGACGTGCGAATTTGAAAAATGTGTCTGCACCTGCATGGCTGACGGCGGCATCAAGCATGTGAGCATCTGTCAGGAATATTGCAAGCAGTTGCGTCCCGGAAAATAGACTGGGCGTGGCCCCGGACGCCGCCCCCATGACGTTCTTTTCCGGACGGGCGGGAGGGGGCTACGGGCAATGCTGTTGCTTTAAGCGTTAACGTACCCTGTTTTGTCATTTCGACCGGAGGGAGAAATCTTGTTTGTTCCGCACCACGGAAAGATTTCTCCCTCCGGTCGAAATGACAATATGCTCAAGCG